>NZ_JASJXO010000063.1:0-22827 GCF_035018625.1 Subtercola sp. RTI3
GTACAATTTTCCCTGACAAGACGGGCATTCTCGGTTTAACGCGCCGCTACACCCCGAGCCCGATCGGTGGATTGAGGTTTAGGGCCGCGCCGAGCGTAACGAGGTGCAGGACGGAGCGGCCGAGGCGGTCGAGCCTCGTGATGACGAGTTGGTCGCCGCGCCTGTTCGCCGACGCGAGGGCTTTGTCGAGTTCCGGGCGTGACGCCTTGGCGCCGCTGGCCCGGTCAAGGTAGATGTTCTCAGCGTCGACGCCGGCACGAGTGAGGGCGTCGATTTGGTGGTCAGGGTTCTGGTCCGCGGTTGAAACGCGGGCGTAGCCGATCAGCATGTGTCGAGAATACCTTAGTTGGTGGTTTGTCGGCGTTGTTTCACGGCGCGAGTTTTCGACACAGGTTTGGCGGCGTGTCGTCGGTAGGGTCGGGGTGTCGGTGAATGATCGTTTGTCGACACCCGCCTGGAGGGAGTTGCGTGTTCCCGTTCGGGATAGCCGGGCTATTTGCAGGCGGCGGCCGACGGGTCGGTTGGACCTGCGGCAATCGTTGCTTCAAGATCAGCTAATACCGCTTGCCCACCGGTCTCGGCGTTGTTGATGACAACTCGGGTAATCGGTGACCGGCCGTGTGTTGTCTCGGTTGTGTATGAGGGCGAATTCAGGTGGTGAGCGCAACGCCTTGAGTTTCGTGGGGTGTTGTCGATGGGTAGGCCGTGGTCGCCGTTGAGTGTTCGTTTGGTGTTTTGGAAGGGAATGGACGCGGGTCTGTCGACGTCTGTCGCTGCGCGGGCTGCGGGTGTGTCGCGGGCGACTGCGTATCGGTGGCTCGGCGAAGATCGGCAGGTGCTGCCATCTTCTCTTCAGAATTTCGCTGTCGCTCGTGCCGGTTCGTTGTCGTTTCGGGAGCGGGAAGAGATCGGCTTCCAGCTCGCCCGTGGCCAGGGTGTGCGGCAGATCGCGGCTGTGCTTGGCCGTGTGCCGTCGACGATCAGCCGTGAGGTGGCCAGGAACCGCGTCTATGACCGGTACGTGCTCTCGTTCGCTCAAGAGCAGACCTGGGCGCGGACCCGCCGGCCGAAGGCCCGGAAGTTGGACGGGTTAGCGTTGCGGGAGCAGGTGATATCGATGCTCACCGAACGGTTCAGCCCGGAACAGGTCGCGGGCCGGCTGCGGCTGGAGCATCCCGAGAATCCGGAGATGCAGGTGTCCCACGAAACGATCTACCAGGCGCTGTACGTTCAGGGCCGCGGTTCGTTGCGGCTGGAGGTCGCTACTGCTTTGAGGTCTGGGCGCGCCAGGCGCCGCCCGCAGAAACCAGACGGCCCAAGGCCCGGACGGTTCCAGGGCATGGTCATGATCTCCGACCGTCCGCCCGAGATCGAAGACCGCGCCGTTCCCCGGCATTGAGAGGGTGATCTCATCATCGGGTCAACGTCGACGAGGTCAGCGATCGGAACTCTGGTCGAACGGACCAGCGGGTTCGTGATGCTTCTGCATCTACCCGGGGATCACACCGCCGCTACTGTTTCCGCCGCGATGATCGAGGCCATGAACACCCTCCCGGAGCAGCTACGCCGGTCGGTGACCTGGGACCAGGGACGCGTTAACAGACGCGAAATGGCCAAGCACCAAGAGATCACGATGGCGACAGGGATGGCGATCTATTTCTGTGACCCGCACTCGCCCTGGCAGCGAGGCAGCAACGAGAACATGAATGGGCTGCTGAGGCAATATTTCCCGAAGAGCACCGACCTGTCCTTCCACGGGCCAGGAATCCTGGAAAACGTGGCTGCCGAGCTCAACGCACGACCCCGGAAACGCCACGGCTATCGCACTCCCGCAGAAGTCCTCACCGCGATACTCTCGAACCAGTCAGATCAAACCGGTGTTGCAACCACCACCTGAATTCGCCGACGAAGGCTGCCTCGACCGGGAGCTCGCATCCCTGGCGAAGAACCAGCTCCTCGCGATCGATGAATTCGGGTATTTGCCGATCGATACCGAAGGCGCCCGGCTACTGTTCCAAGTCATCGCCGACAACTACGAGAAACGGAGCCAGATCATCACAACAAATCTGGAGTTCTCACGTTGGGGAACCGTGTTCGGCGACGACAATATGGCCGCCGCCGTCATCGACCGCATCGTTCATCACGGCCGGCTCCTGCAATTCCGAGGAGAGTCCTACCGCGTCAAACACGCTCTCATGAAATAGGCACCAGCACCGGCCACGCAACCCAAACGCTCAACTGGCCGGAAACTGCGCCACCCTGGCCGGACTCTTATCGCCGAAATGGCCGAACTGAAGTTGACAAAACACACGACACCAAGCTGGTCCGCGTGACCACCGGAACGATCCGCCGCAAACTGGTCAACCTTCCCGCAAGGACCGCCACCAACGCCCGCAAGATCCGACTACATCTACCCGAAGACTGGCCCTGGGAGACCGCCTGGGCGGCCCTGTTCGGCCACGCCTACGACCCGCCCGGCGCCGCGACCATCTGACCGACCAGCCGACACCGGCGCAACCAGACAAAACGTGGAACACCACGGGCAGTAAGGCCCGCCCATCAGACGCGCCCACCACCGGAAATCCCGCTCCACCCGAAATCAGCCCCACTGACCAACCCGGTCGGTGGATTGAGGCGTAGTAGTTCCAGCTCGAATCGCGGCCGCCAGCCACGATTGGCTTGCCCAGCTCCAGGCAGAGAACATTGAGCTTGCCGATGAGGGCGGTACACCCCGGTAACTGGTCACACCAAAGGCGTACCGTGGTGATGGAACGACTCGATGGTCTTCATGCCCCATGCTTGGCCTTTCTTACGTTCTTCCTCGCTCCATTCGATGACCGGTTCGTCGGGGTCCAGTAGCAGGCGGGCCCCCGCGTTGGCCAATTCAATGCGGTTCCCGCCCGGCTCGTAGACGTACAGAAAGAACGTCTGGTTAATGGCGTGCTTGTGCGGTCCCGACTCGATGTGGATGCCGTTCTCGAGAAAGATGTCGGCAGCCTTGAGGATATCTTCGCGAGTATCGGGCGCGAATGCGATGTGGTGCAGCCGGTTGCCGTGCTTGGTCCAATCGTCGGAATAGACGATGTCGTACGACTTGTTTTGGAAGTGGAACCACCACGCAGCGAGCTTGCCGTTGTCGAGTCGAATTCGTTCACTTTCCCGACCACCGAGCGCGCGGGCGATGAACTCCCCGTTCGCCTCGACGTCTTTCGCCAAGAAGTTGATGTGATCGAGCCGACGAGCGTTAACACCACGCCCGGGAAAGCGTGACGCCTGGTTCTTCAGCACAGGTTTGTCGTCGGTCGCAACGTAGCGTTCGGTCTCGTAGTAGATGGCAAACGAGTGCCCGTCTGGGTCGCGGAAGGCGTACGTTGGCCCGGTGCCGACCTCGCCGTCGACCCAGCCCTCGCCGAACCCGGTCTGCTCGATCGCCGCTACTCGGCGCTCAAGCGCCTCCTGACTGGAGGCTCGCACCGACGTGCGTCCGACCCCGCCAGCGTTTGAGGCGGTGAGCTTGATCGTGTACTGCTCGTATTCGTCCCAGGTCCGCAGAAAGGCGGAGCCGCCCTCTTCGTGCACGACCCGCATAGCGAGCAGCTCTTCGAAGAACCAACGACTCTTGTCGAAGTCGGGGGTGAAGAGTTCGACGTTCGCGAGATGCGCGACATCGAACGAGGTGAACTCAGTCATACGGAATCCTTCGGGTCGAGGTGGAGTGGGTGTGGGCGTTAGAGTCTCGGGCGGGGGAAGACCGTGCCGTCGAAGATTTTACGAGCGGTGCGTATTGCGGCCGACCGAGTCACGAGCCATTCCTCGCCGGCCGGTTCGACCGCCACGTCGACGTCGAAATGCCCGGTGGGATGTTCGATCGAGAACCGCGTGCCGATTGCGCTCAAGTCGGCGAGCTCGTGCCCAACCGACCCTTCGGCGATCACACCAGCGCCCACGGTCAATGCGCCGAGCACCCCGATCGAGGTGTGCACCCGAACGGGTAAGAAACTCCGGGTCGAGATCGTGCCGCCGTGGTTCGGCGCAGAGAGCAACACCAGCTTCGGCACGGTGGCCGTTGACACATCGCCCATGCCCATGAGTCGGGCCGCGTGCATCCGAATTCCCGCCAGTCGTTGCCCGAGAGCACTATCGACCTCAAGATCTGCCGGGCTTTCTTGCCCGGTGAGCCCCAGGTCGGCTGCGCGCATGAGTACGGTCGGCATGCCGTTGTCGACGCACGTGACGGTGATCCCGCCGACCTCGTCTGTGACGCGGCCCGTCGGAAACAGCGCACCCGTCGACGACCCGGCGGTGCCCTCAAAGTCGAGCGAGATGGCGGCGGCCCTACCGGGAACCCCGTCGATCGCCAAATCGCCGTCGTAGTCGACACGGCCGCCGGGCGTCGCGAATGTCGCGGTCGCCACTGAATTGGTGTTCACCATGCGAATGCGCACGGTCGTGGTCTTCTCGCCTGCCGGTATCAGGCCGCGTTCAACGGCGAACGGCCCGATCGCCGCGAGCAGATTCCCACAGTTTTGTTTGTCTGTGACGAACGCCTCGTCGACACCGACCTGCAAAAAGATGTAGTCGACATCGGTTTCATCACCAGACGAGCGCCGAACCACGGCGACTTTGCTGGTCAGCGGATGAGCCCCGCCGAGCCCGTCGATCTGCCGCGGGTCGGGAGTGCCCATGATTCGCAGCAGGAGATCGTCGCGCTCTGCCTCGTCTGCCGGCAGGTCGCCCGCCAGAAAATAGGCGCCTTTCGACGTTCCTCCGCGCATGTAAAGGCAGCGCACGCCGTCAGCGGTCGCCATCAGCCCATTTGCCTTGTGTGACATACCGAATGCCGAGGTCGGCGAGCAGCCCGCGCAGGTCGTTGCGGTCGAGGCTGAGGTCGCCGTTCTGGTAGGCGGCACGTGCCCCCGCCTCTTTGGCGACCCGAGCCTCTGAGGCGAGCAGGGTCGTCTCTGCGTCTGCCCGCGGCACGCAGACCACACCATCGTCGTCGGCGACGACGATATCGCCTGGCCGGATGACCGCTCCGCCGACGACGATGGGAACGTTGACCGACCCGGAAGTGGCCTTCACCGTACCCTGTGCGTTCTGGGCGCTGGCCCACGCCGGAAAGTCCATCGCGCGCAGGTCGACGACGTCGCGTACACCGGCGGTGGTCACGATGCCACGAACGCCTCGATACTTCAGGGCGGTTGCGAAGAGTTCGCCGAACGAACCGTCGAGCGAGGGCGAGTTGCTGGCTACGACGAGGATGTCGCCGGCCTGGCATTGCTCGACTGCCGCGTGGATCATCAGGTTGTCGCCTGGCCAGCACAACACGGTTACGGCGGACCCCGCGACTCGGGCACCGTTCTGAATCGGATGCACGGTCGGGCCGACGAGACCGATGCGTCCCATCGCCTCGTGAACGGTGGCAACGCCGTGAACGGCCAGCGCGTCGATTGTCGACTGATCGGCTCGGGCGATGTCGGTGACGATGATTCCGGTCATGCCAGCACCGCCGTCACTTCGGGGTAGTAGCGCATGTACGCCTCTCCCAAAGTTTCATGCGGGAGGCCGAGGTTCGGGCCCGCGTTGCGCTTGATTTGAACTCCGCGCCGGATGGCGAGAGATGTGTAGTAGTCCCACATGTGCTTCTGAGCTGGCAGGCATTCCATCGCCTTGCGCTTCAGCGGAAAGGCATCTGTGATGTCGAGCAGCACGTTGGGTTTGAAGTCGCTCTGCTCGGGCTGGTGTGGCTCGAAGAAAAACAGCGGGGGAGCGCCGATGATGTCCTCGACTGAGGGGTACTCGCCGTCGACAGCGACGCCGATCGCCTGCCCGAGAATGCGAGCCTGGATGGCCATGCGGGCGGCTGCCGGATGGTCACCGTTGTATGGGTCGAGAAGGGGGTGCGTCAGCACGACGGTCGGCTGCACCCGGCGGTAAACGTCGACTAGGCGCTCCACGGCTTCCGGCGACTCCAGCAGAGGATAGTCGCCGAGGTCGAGGAATTCGATGTCGGCGCCCAGCTCAGCTGCCGCGGCTTCGGCTTCGTCGCGGCGGATTTTCTTGATCTCATCGAGTGGCTTTCCCTGCAGCCATTGGCTCGCTGACTCGCCTCGCTCGCCGTACGACAAGCACGCAATGACGGCTCGCTCGCCACGCATCGTGGCCGCTGCGATCGCGCCGCCGGCGCGCCACACGAAATCTCCGGCGTGTGCGCTCACCACGAGTAGCGCTGGTGTTATCTGGTTCATTGAAAACTCCATTTCGTTTGTCGGTCAGGCATAGAACCGGTGGATGCCCCGCGAGATCAGGGCGGGGCGTTCCTGCCCTTCAATCTCGACCGTCTGGTCGACGTTGATCTGTAGGCCGCCTTTCACTTCTTCGACTGAGGCGATGGTGGCAGTCATGCGGATTCGTGATCCAACCCGGACCGGGTTGATGAATCGCACTTTGTCGAGACCGTAGTTGACTTTCGCCGTCACACCTTCGACCTCGAGCAGCTCGGTCCAAAACGGAATCGTGAGCGACAGCGTCAGAAAACCGTGGGCGATGGCGCCGCCGAACGGGCCCGATGCGGCGCGTTCCGGGTCAGTGTGAATCCATTGGCCGTCATTGGCCGCTTCGGCGAAGAGGTTGACCCGATCTTGTGTGACGGTGACGTACTCGGTGTACCCGAGATCGGTGCCAACAAGGCTTGGCAGTTCGTCGAACGTGGTGGTGGTAGTCATTTCGCTTCCTTCTCTAAGCCGAGCAGTCTGACAGCGTTGGCCTTCAGAATGAGCGGACGAACTTCGTCTTTCACATCGAGCGCCTTGAAATCGCGCAGCCAACGGTCGGGCGCGATCAGCGGGTAGTCCGACCCGAAGAGTACTTTGTGCTTGAGGTAGGAGTCGGCCGCCCGCACGAGCTGCGGCGGAAAGTACTTGGGGGACCAACCAGACAGGTCGATCGACACGTTCTCTTTGTGCGTGGCGATCGCTATCGCTTCGTCTTGCCACGGTACTGACGGGTGAGCCATAACGATCTTCCAGTGGGAGAATTCCGCGGCGACCGTGTCTAGCAGCATGGGGTTTGACAGCGACAATCGCAGGCCTGCTCCGCCGGGAAGTCCCGATCCGATTCCGGTCTGGCCGGTGTGGAAGATGGCCGGCAGGCCGTATTCGCTGATCACACCGTAGAGCTTGAAATAGCGGGGGTCGCTCGGGTCGAAATTTTGCACGGTCGGATGAAACTTGAACCCGCGCACGCCGAACTCTTCGACCAGCCGCTTGGCCTTCGTGATCGCGACCGCGGGATCTGTTGGGTCGACGCTGCCGAAAGGAATGAGCGCATCGTTGTTCCGTGCGGCGCCGATGGCGATCTCTTCGCTACTGTTTGGCGGATGTCCGAGCGCTCGTTCAGCGTCGACGGTGAAGACGACAGCGGCCATCGATAACGATCGGTAGAGGGCGGCGATCTCGTCCAGCGTGGGGCGGCTGTCGCCGGCTTTGAAGTATTTGCTCGCAGCATCCACCAGCAGGGGAGGAAGAGCATTGTGTCCGGCGTCGTCGACCTCGACATGCACGTGGGTGTCGAGGGCGACGATGGAGTCGACATCGATCGCCGATTCGTAGACCACGGTCAAGCCGCTGGCTCGGGAGCGAATTCGGCCGGCAGGGGGGGGAATTCCTCGCCGATGCTCTGCTGTTTGTCGCCGAAGAGGCTTTCGAACTGCTGCTGCAGCGTCTCGTAGCTCCACCCGCCCGGCGCGTAGGCGCTCTCGACCGCGTCGGGGTGCGACCACAGCTGAAGGCGATCGCCGCCCACGCCGATGGCCTGGCCCGTCACGAACTGCGCCTCGTCACTCGACAGATAGGCGATCAGGCCGCCGACGTCGCTCGAGGTTCCGAATCCGAGGTCATGGCGGAAGAAGTCGGGCATCGGCTCTCCCCGGTCGGCTGCCTCGACCGCCGCCTTGAAGAACGGAATGGTAGCCGTCATCGCGGTTGCGGCGACCGGAATGACCGCATTCACGGTGACCTTCGCCCGAGACAGCTCCAATGCCCAGGTGCGCACCATTCCGACGATTCCGGCCTTGGCCGCCGAATAGTTGGTTTGACCGAAGTTGCCGCGCTGGCCAGTGGGCGAACCGATGCAGATGATGCGGCCGCCCTCGCCCTGCTCCCGGAACTCGACGGCGGCTTCACGAACACACGTGAAAGTACCGCGCAGATGCACGTTCACGACGAGGTCGAAGTCCTCGTCGCTCATCTTCCACAGCACAGTGTCGCGCAATAGGCCGGCGTTCGTGACGAGGATGTCGAGGCGTCCGAAGTTCTCTTTCGCCGCGGCAACAAGAGCCCGTGCCGTCTCCGTCGACCCGACTGCGGCGACGACCGCTACAGCCTGGCCGCCCGCTGCCACGATCGATTCGACCGCGTCGGTTGCCACGCCCGCGTCGATGTCATTGACGACGACCGACGCGCCCTGGCGCGCCAGTTCTTGCGCATACGCTAAACCCAGCCCTCGGCCGCTGCCGGTGACGATCGCTACCTTGCCTTCGAGGCTCATTTCGAACTCACTTTCGTAATTGGTGGTGGTTGGTTTTACGGCGGATCGCTTAGGACGATTCGGCGCCGGAGTAAGCGGCTTTGATTTCTGCCTTTCGCACTTTGCCGGTTGCGGTCATCGGCATGGTGTCCAGGATCAGAACCCGCTTGGGCAGTTTGTATCGGCCGAGGCGTGACGACAGATGCGTCACTACCTCGACGTCGGTCAGCGAATGCCCGGGCTTCACCGTGATGAACGCCCAGGGCACCTCGCCCCATCGGTCATCGGCGAATCCAATAACCGCTGCCGCCGCTACTTGCTGCAGCTCGACGATGATCGCTTCGATTTCAGCGGGATAGATGTTCTCTGAACCCGAGATGATCATGTCTTTCGAGCGACCCGACAGGTGCACGAAGTGCTTCTCGTCGAGGTAACCGAGGTCGCCGGACTTGAACCAGCCGTCATGGGTGAATGACCGCGCGGTCTCGTCGGGATTGTTCCAATACCCAGCGAAGACGTTGCGACCGCGCACCTGAATTTCACCGATCACGCCGGCGTCGTCCTGCTCGGCACCATCGACCCTCATGTCGACGAAGAAGTGCGGCAGCCCTGTCGATCCCGGGCTGACCTTGCTCTGCGCCGCGGAGACGCTGGTGATTCCCGGTGACGTCTCGGTCATGCCGTAACCGGCTGAGAAGGCCAGGCCGCGCTTTTCGAATTCGTCACTTACCCGGGCCGCGATGGGTGAACCTCCGCAGGTGAGCTTGCGCAGAGTACTGACGTCCGACGCGTGCCAGCTCTCGTGATCGCAAAGCAGTTGAAACGTGGTCGGCACCCCGTTGAGTGTGGTCACGCCGTACTTCTCGATGAGCCGTAGAGCACGCCCTGCATCGAACTTGGGCTCCAGCACTATGGCCCCGCCCTTCAGCAGAGTGGGTAGAACGCCCATGCTGAGCGCGGCAACGTGGTACATCGGTGAGATCATCAGCGACACATCGTCGCTGACATAGTCGTAGTCGACGAGTACGTTGAACGTGTTCCAGGTGAGATTGCCGTGTGTCAGCACCGCTCCTTTGGGCCGGCCGGTCGTTCCCGACGTGTACAGGATCAGCGCCGGGTCATCGAGCGTGACTGCTATTTCGACGTACTGCGGCCGCCCACTCTCCACCACCTCGTCGAAATCGCGGTCCTCAGCCCGGTCCTCCGCGACTTCCGGATGCTCAGCCGTGCGCACCCGGATGACCCGGTCGAGCGGTTGCAGCCGTAAGGCCTCGCCGACCATGGGCTCTAACACGTCAAGGTAGATCAGCGTGGTGCTCGCGGAGTCGCCGAGCATGTATGCGATCTCGGCGGCGGCGAGCCGGGCATTGAGGGCCACAGTGACGGCGCCGAGCTGCGAAACAGCAAATAACGTTTCGAGGAATGCGGGATGGTTTTCCCCGGCGAAGGCCACATGGTCGCCTGCACGCACCCCATTATTGGCAAGGGCATTGGCTAGGGCATCCACTCGGCGATCAAGTTCGTCGTACGTGATCAGGCGGTCATTGAACACAATGGCCGTCTGCCCGGCGGACTTGTGTCTGCGCCGATGCAGCCAAGAACCGAGTCCCTCGCTGCGGGCAAGCTCAGCGCGCATGAGAGCCGCCCAGAGCGACACGACACGCACGGAGGCTATCGTAAAGGTTCGAGATCTGCTCAGTCGAAAGCCCCTCGGTCATTCTCGCTTCGATCGCGTCGACGGGCTCACGCAACCGGCCGAGCATGGTTACGGCTTTTTCGGTCAGGGTGATGAAAAACTGCCGACGGTTCTCTTCGTCCCGGCGTCTGGTAATCAGGCCGTCGGTTTCAAGTCCGTTGACCAGCTGCGCCATCGACTGAGCGCGCACGAACGAGTTCCTAGCCAGGTCGGCCGACGTGAGATGGGGGTGACGTTCGACTACGGTCAGCGCGGTGTACTGGGCGAGGGTGAGACCTTCAGTCGCGACGATCTCATCCATTTGGAATCGGGTCGCTGATTCGAGCTGTTTGATGAGGTACACAAGCGTTACCTGGGCCTGATTTGCTGCTGTCATATCGACTCCGTCACGATCTATGTTCTCTTTCATCACAGTATCGATTCGGTAAGTCGAGGAGCTGTCTCGGGACGGCGGCAGGTGAATAGACCGACGATCTTCGGCCATAGCCCGCCCGGCATGAACAGCAAGAAGACCATCAGAACGACGGCATACGCGATGTACTGCAGAATGGTTCCAGCAGTCGGCGGCAGCGAAGGGATATTGCTCGCGGAGTTCAGCAGCTGCACGAGTGCTGTGATCAGCACCGCCCCGACGACGCCGCCCCAAATGGTGCCGAGTCCGCCCACCACGGCCATGATCACGTAGGTGAAGGATGCCGATGCCGGAAACGACTCCGAGCTGACGTAGGGGGTGAAGAACGCGCTGATGCCGCCGGCGAGACCGGCGAAGCCGCCCGCCAGAGCGAACACAGCCAGCTTCGTTCGAAGGATCGGCACCCCCGACGACGCGGCAGCAGACTCACTGCCGGCGAGTGCGCGAACGCCTCGACCGAACCTGCTCGCCACGACATTGCGGGAGATGAGGATGACTACGGCGAGAATGGCGAGCGAGAAGTAGACGTAGAACAGCTGGCCCGAGAACGTGAAGGTGCCGATGCCGAGTTTCGGAATGCCGCCGATACCGACCGCGCCTCCGAAGAGCGGAACGGCCGAGATGAGTGCCTGCACAAGCAGCAGCACCGCAAGTGTGCCGAAGGCCAGGTAGTGCCCGCGCAACCTCAGGAGCGGAAGGCCGAGCAGGTATGCGAAGGCAGCGGCAATCAACGGGGCAGCGATGAGTGCGAGCAGGGACGGCACATGGAACCGCACTGTCAGCACGGCCACCGTGAGCGCTCCGATCGCGACGAAGGCTCCCTGGCCGAGGGACGCCTGGCCCGCGTACCCCATGAAAAGCGACAACCCGGTGACGACGATGGCCGCCAGGATCATCTGAACGTACACAGAGCGGTCCGCCATGAATAGGGGAGCGATGACGGCTATGACGGCAACGGTCAGGATGATGATGGACGATGTGATCTTTCTCATCACTTTGCCTCCTCTACAGTGAGACTCTTGTGCCGAACGATCATCACGACGAGAAGCATGATCAGAGCGACGACGGTTTGGAAGGAGCCGCCGAAGTAGCCGGCGACGAGCTGCCCTGCGACGCCGAGAATAAGGCCGCCGACCAGGGTCAGCCAGGGGCTCGACAACCCTCCGAAGACGGCAGCGGCGAACCCGCTCAACGCGAGTGGCAGGTCCGAGGTGAAAGAAAGCGGGCTGTACGGTGCTGTTACGACACCGGCGAGCCCGCCCAGCAGGCCCGCGATGCCGAAGGCGATCAGACCCATCTTGCGTGTGCTGATTCCGACCAGTGCGGCAGCGCGGGGGTTCGATGCGGCAGCAGTAAGCCCTTTGCCGAGGTAGCTGTAGCCAAAGAACAATCCGATGATGATGAACGCAACCGCTGCGACCGCGACGGCTAGCAATCGTTGCGTCTCGATACTGGCCCCGAAGATGTCGACGGAGCCGTCGAGCCCGGCGGGCGAGAGGGGCGTCTGTCCCCAGATCAGTACGACGAAACCGCTGGTCAATATCGACAAGCTGAGGGTGATCAGCAACGAAATCATTGGCGGGGTGCCACGCTTGCCAATGGCGATCGCCCCGAACAGCACCCCCAACGCGCCGCTGATGACAACGGCAAGCAGCTCGGCGATGCCATGCGGCAGCGCGGTGTTCAGCAGCGAGTAGGAGGTGAGACCGCCAACGACCGCGAGCGACCCTTGGGTGAAGTTCACCACGTGGGTAACCCGGTAGACCACGACGAAACCGCTGCCGATGAG
Organism: Subtercola sp. RTI3; assembly: GCF_035018625.1. NCBI lineage: Bacteria > Bacillati > Actinomycetota > Actinomycetes > Micrococcales > Microbacteriaceae > Subtercola > Subtercola sp. RTI3. The sequence goes on from NZ_JASJXO010000063.1 coordinate 12,424, forward strand.
CGCAAAGGTCGCTCCGAGCGTCAGCCCCGATATCAAATAGATGAGGAACGATGTCATGATGCTTCTTTCTGAGCAGGTACCACTTCGGCGTCCAGCCCTCCGAAGTAGGCGTCGGCGAGGGCCGGATCCGCTTCGAGATCCGAGCACAGGCCGAAGGCGACCACCCGGCCGGCCTCGAGTACGTACCCGCGAGTGCAGAGCCGGAACGCGAGCTCGATTTCCTGTTCGATCAGCAAAATGGTTGTGCCGTGTTCGCGGTTGAGGGTCGTGAGATATCCGGCGAGCTCGGCGACGACGATCGGTGCCAGTCCGAGCGAGAGTTCGTCGATCAGTAGCAGATCCGGCTGTGCCATTAGCGCGCGGCCGATCGCGACCATCTGCTGTTGACCGCCCGAAAGCGTGCCCGCCTTCTGCTTGCGGAAGCGTTTGACGTCGGGCAGCAGATCGTAGATCACAGAGGGGTCTTTGTCTTTTGCTTTCCAGGCGCCGAGTTTGAGGTTGTCTTCGACCGACATGTCGGCGAACATCAGGCGGCCTTCTGGCACCTGCGCCACTCGACCGCCGACATCGAGACAGCCGGAGGCGATGGGAACAATTCCGCTGGCAGCGTTCACGAGCGATGATTTACCGGCGCCGTTGGGTCCGACGAGGGCGACCATCTCTCCTTGCTGGACCTCGAGCGTCACGCCATCGACCGCAACGGCCGAGCCGTAGCGGATTACGACGTTAGTGAGTGACAGCACGGGGTGCCTCCGATCCGAAATAAGCGGCGATGACGCGGGGATTGCTGCGCACCTCTGTCGGTGCGCCCTCCGCGATGACTTCGCCAAGGTCGAGCACGGTGATTGATGTCGCTAATCGCATCACCATCTTCACGTCGTGTTCGATGAGGATGATCGTCATTCCGCCCGCCCGAAGCTCTGCGATGAGGTGTGAGAGATCTGCGCGTTCGACCTCGCGTAGGCCGGAGGCGGGTTCGTCCAGAAGCAGCAGTTTGGGGTTGCTGGCGAGAGCCCGTGCGACTTGCACGCGGCGCTGCTGGCCGAGCGGCAGCGACTCCGCCGCGCGATCGGCCCACTCGGTCAGACCAACGCGGGCTAGAGCATCCTCGGCAGCACGCCTGATGTCTTTTTCTTCAGCCCGTTGCCGGGGGATGCGAAGTGCCGCAGCGAGGGCGCCGAACTTCGTCGTTGCGGTGGCTCCGACCATCACATTCTCGAGGACTGTCATTCCGGTGAACAGCCTGGCCCCTTGGAAGACGATAGAGATTCCGAGCCGTGCCCTGCGGTGTGCGGGCAGGTGATCCACCCGCACACCGTTAAAGCTGATCGTGCCACGTTGGGCCTGGGCATGGCCGCTGATGAGGTTGAACAGCGTAGACTTTCCGGCCCCGTTCGGGCCGATGATGCCGCGAAGTTCACCTGCTTCAACATCGAGCCGCACGTCTTTTACTGCGTAAACTCCGCCGTAGGCCCGCGAGAGGCCGGTTATGGTGAGCACGATCGGATCCTTATTCCTTGAGATCGAAGGATTACTTCGGGACGTTCGTCGCCATTTGAGCGATCGAATAGGGAGTTGCCGCGAACTGGCCGTTTTTGATTTCCACCACCACCACGGCAGACGAGTCGAGGCCAGAGTGGTTGGTCGGTGTGTAGTTGAACCGACTATTGAGGGTGAGAACGCTGAGGTTCGAGAGGGCGTCCGTGATTGCGGCCCGGTCGGTGGAGCCGGCCTTGTCGATGGCGGCGGCGGCGAGCTGGATGCTTGTGCCGGCGTCGAACGCGAACTGGGGCGGGTAGGCGCCGTTGTGCGTCGTGGCCCACGTCGAAGCGAAGTTGTCCACAAGCGTTTTGAAGTCGCCTGCGGGAATGTCGCTTCCGGCCATGGCGGTGTTCGCCGAGAGTTCAATTCCTTCCGCGGCCGCACCGACGGGGGTGATGAATTGCTGGGAGGCTTGAGCGCCGGTGCCGAGAATCTGAATGCCCTGGCTTGCCATCTGCTTAGCCAGAATGGCTGGGGCGGCTCCCGGCCCCCAGATCTGGAGAGCGTCAGCACCCGATGCCTTGACGTGCGTGATCAGTGGGGTGAAGTCGGTCGCGGTGGCATCGAAGCCCTCCTGCAGAACCACGTCGACGCCGGCCGCTTGCGCGTCTGTCGCTGTGGCGTTGGCTGCGGGCTGCATCTCAGAGCTTTGACTGAGGTAGGCGATCGCAAGCTTCTTGACCCTGGTTGACTTGTAGAAGTCAGCGAGCGTCTGGCTGACGACTGCGGTACTCGCGGCCACGCCGAACGCATACTTGTTGCTTCCACCCACGTACGCGCTCACCGGCCCGATCGACAGCATAGGAATTTCGGCGGACTCAGCGCTCGAACCCGACGCCGCCGAAGCTGCAGCACTGACTGAGGAGAGGATCAGTGAGACGCTGGGGTCCGCGGCCTCCTGATTGAACAGGGCCACCGACTGCGTGACGTCGGACGTGTCGTCTTTCACGACCAGATTGATCTGCCGCCCATCGACTCCGCCTGAGGAGTTCACCTGATCGACGACCTGCTTCGCCGCCGCCGTAGCATCGATGCCCAGAGACGAGAGCGAACCAGTCAGAGGGGAGATCATAGCGATGGTGACCGGGTCGCTGCTGCCAGTCGAGGTTGAACCTCCACCGGCACTACAGGCCGTGAGAGAGGCGATCGCTAATACCGACATTGCCCCGATAATTATTTTTTGCTTCATTGCAACTCCCGCTTTTGCGTCTTTGAAAACGTGGGTCGATCAGTTCGGATAGGGCGGAAGATCTCCGCATAACAGTCAGTCTACCTTACAGTCAGACAAACTGTCTATCGTGCACGGGTTGTTATCGAAGCGAGATGACGACGGACTTGGTCTTGGTGAACGACTCCAGCGCCTCGGGACCGTTCTCGCGCCCGAATCCAGAGTTCTTGACCCCGCCGAACGGTACGGCCGGGTCAAGCAGTGCCCAGTCGTTGACCCAGACGATCCCTGCTTTCAGCGCAGAAGCAACGCGGGGAATCCGGTCGACGTCGGTCGTATGGAAGCCGGCGGCCAGGCCATAAGCGGTGCTGTTTGCCAGCATGACAGCTTCGGCTTCGCTGTCGAACGCCTGAATCGTCACCACGGGTCCGAAGACCTCTTCTTGCACGATTTGTGAGGAGTTGACGGCGCCGACCACGATGGTCGGTTCGTAGTAGAAGCCACCGCCGATGTGCAGGCGTCGGCCGCCGAGAACAACGTCAGCACCGTCTTCTCGAGCGCCCGCCACGAACCGTTCCACGTTCTGCACGTGGCGCTCACCGGCCATCGGTCCCATCTGGGTATCTGGATCGAAGGGATCGCCCACGACCACAGCGCCGAGTAGCTCGACCAGCCGAGCGACGACGATGTCGTAGAGCGGGCGAGCCACCAGTACACGCGGTGCGCCCATGCAGAACTGACCGGAGTTAAAGGTGGCGCCCGTAACCAGTGCCGGCAGTGCGCGCTCGAGATCGGCATCGTCGAAGAGGATCTGTGCTCCGTTGCCGCCCAGTTCGAGGCTCACCGACGTCAGGTTCTGGCCGGCGGCCGAGGCGACGAGCCGGCCGACGCCCGTCGAACCGGTGAAGGCGATTTTGTCGACCCCCGAGTGACGAACGAGAGCGTCTGCGACCGAGGCCTTCGTGCTCGTAAGCACGTTCACTACGCCGTCGGGGACGCCCGCCTCAGAGAAGATTTGAGCCATGACGATGGCCGATAAAGGGGTGTCTGGAGCTGGCTTGTGTATAACCGAGTTACCGGCAGCCAGCGCTGGCGCGATCTTGTTTGTGCTGAGCACGAGGGGAAAGTTGAAGGGAGTGATGGCGGCGACGACGCCGTAGGGCTCCCGTTGCGTGTAGGCGAGCGCACCGAACGGGTTGTTGCGCACTGAGCCGTCGAGTGTCTGGGCGAGCGCTGAAGAGTATTCGTACTGATCTGCGGCGGTGAGAACATCCACTGGTCGGCAGAAGGTGACGGGCTTGCCGACGTCGGCGCTTTCGATCGCTACCAGCTCGTCGGCTCGTTCGCGCATTAGGTCGGCGACCTTGTGTAGTACGCGTGCTCGAATACGGCCCGGCAGGGCAGCCCAGCGACCGTCTTCGAACGATGTCCGGGCCGATTCGACGGCGAGGTCGACATCGGCTAAATCTGCCTCGGCCACGGTTGATATGGCGTTGCCGGTTGACGGATCGATGACGTCGGCGCGTTCGCCGCTTGATGAGTCGCGCCATGATCCTGCAATGTACAGCTGCCCGGGATACAGCGATGGATGGTTGACGAGTGGATCGCTCGCTGTTTCGAGATCAGACATTGTCGGCGCCGTTCGTGTATTGCGGGAAAAGTGACAAGGCGTTGGTTCGGTCGATGAGACGGCGGTCGCTGTCGGTGAGAAGGTCGGTTGATTCGATCAGCGCGACCTGCGTGGCGATGGTCGGCTCTGCGGTGAAGGGCCAGTCGCTCCCGAAGAGCAGGTGGTCGATGTCGATCAAGCCGAGCACTGAGAGCAGCTGACGCGGCACGGGAAAGCCCGCGAGGTCATAGTAAAAGGAGCGCAAGTGGCCTAAGAAGTCGATTTCGTTCGTTGGTGCAGGCAAGAGTCTCGAGCTGATTTCGGCGACCCGGTCCGCGATGGATGCAATGGACCCGCCCGCGTGGGGCATGATGAAGGTGCAGTTGGGGTGTGCGTCGAGCGTGCCGGAGAGAATCAGGTTCGAGATCGCCCGGGTGGTGTCGAGCAGGAATTCGACGATCGGCGCCGGCCGCCCCAGGCACAGCGCGTCACCGCAGGCGGGCCCGGTCGGATGCACGAAGACTTTCGCGTGCCGGTCGGAGAGCACCTCGAACAGGGGTCGCATCGCATCGTCGCCGAGATATTGCCCGTTGTTGTTGGTGAATAGCACGACTCCGTCGGCGCCGAGCTCGTCGAGCGCGTAGACGGCTTCTTCGATCGAGGTCTCGACATCGGGCAAGGTGACGGAGGCGAAGAATCCGAATCGACCCGGATGCGTCTCACGCAGTTCGGCGCTCTCGCGGTTCACGGCTCGGGCTAGACGGGCTGCCACCTCAGGGTTGCCGAAGTTCACGCCGGGGCTTGAGACTGAGAGCAGTGCGGTTTCGATTTGTCGCTCATTCATGAATCGGATGTTTTCGTCCGCGCTCCACCGGGGCATGGCAGGCATTCCGTCGGGTTTCGAGTGGCCGGCCGCGAGGGCCGCTTCACGGTAGATTTCGGGAATGTAGTGCGTGTGCACGTCGATGCGGTGACGCTCGACGAGTGACGTGCTCACTGCGCGGCTCGCTGATCGAGCGGGGGAAGAAGAGTACCGTCATTGGTCGGCATGGCGCCCCACTTTTGTTTTGCCGCGAGAACCTCCTCCTGGGTGAGTGCGCGATGCGGACCGTTGGGCACTGTGTTCGAGGTCGCCGGGGAGCTAAGCGCCTCGAAGTACTTCTCGAATCCGCCCGGAGCGGTGACAAGCAAGAACTTTGCGAAGGGTGAGATCACGCGGAACTCGTGGCGGGTCTGTTCGGGAACATAGGCGAAGCTGCCCGCGGTCATCGCCTCGGCTACCGTGTCGCCGATAGCGAAATCCATCTCGCCCTCAATGACGTAGAACGCCTCTGAGGTGTCTCGATGCGTGTGCCCGGGCGCGGCGAAACCCTGCGGTGCAAGTTGTTCGACGATGCAGAATGCTCCGTCGGAGTCCAGCGCGCGGGCTTTCATGGTGAACAGGGCTTCCATGAACCAGGTCGCGGGTCCTGTGCCTGGCCTCAGCACATAACCGGGTGCCTTGCCATCGGGCGTGCCGCCGAAGCGTACGGGCGAGACGGGGTCGTCGTCGCCGATTTCGACGGGTGGGTTGAGGAATGAAAGCGTCATTGATCCGATCCTTGGTTTGTGGTGTGGGTGCCCGGTTTAGGCCTTGACGGGAGTGGGATCGACGAGTCCCTCGTCGATCAGCAGTCGGTTAACGAACTGCATCGCACTGAACGCGCGCGGAAGGCCTGCGTACAGCGCGAGGTGCTGCAGCGTTTCTTGGATCTCGGTGATAGTGAGGCCGTGGCGTAGGCCAGCTCGCACGTGAATTCCAATCTCATGCTCTGCCCCGAGGGTGACCAACGAGGCGATCGTCGCCAGAGAGCGATCGCGCCGGCCCAGGTTCGGCCGTGTCCAGACCTCACCCCAGCAGTAACGGGTTAAGAAGTCTTGGAACGGTTCGGTGTAGGCGTTGATCGACGCGATGGTGTTGTCGACGTGCGCATCGCCAAGAGCCTCACGACGGCTCGCGTAACCGGCGGTCATTGTCGCTGCGGACTCGAAGTGCTCGAGTAGCGCGCGAAGCAGCAGTCCGGGCTGCTCAACAGTAACGAGGTGGCCGGCGCCATGAATCATGCTCGCGCGGCTCGAGGGAATGAGGTCAGACAGGTCCGAGAGGACTGCTGCTCGAACCTCACTGTCATTCCGGCCTGCAATGAATAATGTCGGTGCTGTCACCCGAGCAAGGTCAGGACTCAGGTCAGTCTGCGCCTCCAATGCCGCCAGTCGCGCGAACTTGTCGGCACTGAGTGCGCCGATTTCCGCACCGAGCTCGGTGACGAGTGCACCGTTGCGCTGCCTGAAATCTGGCGTCAGCCAGCTCGCTGCGAGCTCGTCGGCCACGGACCGCTGGTCCCCGCACGCGACCCGGTCGGCTCTGGCTTGCCAGGTCGTCGGATCGGCGACCTTCGCTGCGGCTCCGACAACCGCGAGTCTGCGCACCCGGTCTGCGTGATGGACTGCTATCCAGAGCGCGATCTGGCCACCCGCACCCAGCCCTGCGAGATGAACTCGGCGCGCGCCGATCGCGTCGATCGCGTCGATCACATACGAGCCAAGCGCGGCCAGCGTTTCCTCCGCACTGACTAAATCCCCTGTCGGCATTTCAGCGGCACTCACTGGGTCGAGCTCGAGCACCGAATACTGCTCCGAGAGCGGGCCGATCAGCTGACGCCATGAAAGGCTCGAGCAGCCCAGCTCGCTCAGGACGACGAGAACAGGCGCGCCAGCGGCACCCTCGGTCGTTGGTTGGAATGATGACGTCATTGGACTCTCCACACTTTGTCGAAGCTTCTTTGGTTCTGCGTGATCAGGCACACCGACGGCACCTAGCGACGCAATACACAGTTTACCTGATTATTGCGTCGAGGACGAGTGCCGCCATGCTGAGACACGCCGCCCCACGACAGCGACCAGCACAAGCAGGATGAAGGCCCCCACGATGATGAACCCGAGCAGGTTTAAGTCGACTGACCCGAACCAGTCCCAGACATCTCCAGAGAGGTGGAACACCTGAGCGGCAAGTGTCACCAACTCCGTGGTGCCGATCGCTAATGCAATGAGTATCGACAGCGCGGTGATGGCAACGTTGTATCGGACTTTCAGTACGACGTCTGACTTCATCCAGCCGTAGGCGGAGTGCATAAATACGCCATCGATGGTGTCGAACAAGCACATCCCCGCAGCGAAAATGATCGGGAGGCAGAGGATTGCATACCACGGCAAGCTGCTGGCCGCGCCAAGACCGGCCAAAACGAGCAACGAGATCTCCGTCGCGGTATCAAACCCGAGCCCGAAAAGCATGCCCAGCGGGTACATCTGGCCCTCACGACTGACGACAACGCGACGAAACAGCCGGTTAATGAAGCCGCGATTGGCGAGTTGCTCGTCGATTTTTGCCTCGTCAGTTTGCTGGCGGCGCGACCTGGCCGACAAGCGCAGAATGCGTAGCAGGACGACAATATTCACCACGGAGACGGCATAAAGGAAAAAGCCCGACACCGACGCCCCCCACATCGACATGATCTGGTGGAACTGGGAATTTTGGTCCTGCACCGGGCCGACAACCGAGCGGACACCGAAAGCCAGCAGAAGCGCCATGACGAACACGACGCTCGAATGGCCAAGAGAAAACCAGAAACCGACCGACAGCGGCCGGCGGCCATCCGCTATAAGCTTCCTCGTTACCCCATCGATGGCGGCGATGTGGTCAGCATCGAAGGCATGTCGCATGCCGAGGGTATAGGCAGCCACCCCAACTCCGACACCGAACGTCGTCGTTCCAACGCTGAGGTTACTCGGCACCACAACAAGCAGCAAAACCCCCCATCCGATAGCGGTCAGGGCGATCACGACCGCCGCCATACCTGCCAACCGAATGGCGTCGCCGTGTCGGTAACGGGCACGAATCACTTCGGCGGACTTAGGGAGTGAAGCCGTCGACGCGACGGACGGAACGATATTCATCTGCGATTCTCTCGACTATGAGACAGGCACACGCCAACGATCGCGGTCCTCTGCGATCTTCCAAAAATACTAGCAGGTAAACTGACTATGTACAGGATGACATGTTCGCGGCAAGTTCCTGCGAGCGAACCGGCCGCGAATAGTGAAAGAGTGAGAAAATGAATGAGACTGACCTGAACACGAACACCAGCCGCACCGTGAATCGAGTGAGGTACGAGCCCCGATCTCGTTCACTCACTGTGATCCGAGTAGAACCGCTCTCGCCCACGATGGTACGGATAGCGCTCAGCGGCACCGACCTCGAGAGCGATTTTCCGATTCACCCGTTAGCGGCCGCCGACCACGTCAAGCTCGTCTTTCCTGACCCGACGTCGGGCTTGCTGACCCTACCGGCACCCGGCCAACTGCGCTCGTTACGGCCGAACGGCGAACCATGGATTACCCGCGACTACACGATTCGTGCCTTCGACCACGAGCGCCGCGAGCTGTCGATCGATTTCGTGCTGCACGATCACGGCCCCGCCGGACGATGGGCACGCGACGCTCGCGTGGGTAGCTCGCTCGGCGTACTCGGTCCACGCGGATCACGCGTTTACCCGACCCAGTATTCGCACTATCTTCTCGTTGCCGACGAAACTGGCGTGCCCGCCCTTGAGCGCTTCATCGAAGAACTGCCGCACAGCATCAACATCTCAGCCCTGATCCAGGTCGGGACGACAGAGGAAGAACGTGTCCTCGAGCGCACCGGACTCAAAATTGTCTGGTTGCACGGTGGCTGTGGCGACAATACGAGAGCAATGGAAGCGAGCATTCGAGAGGTCATCGATACGGTGGGCGATGACGTTTTTGTTTGGGCTGCCGGCGAGGCCGGTGCACTCAAACCGGTGAGAAGCCTCCTCCTCGATGAGCTAGGTCTCGACCGTGAACAGGTCGACTTGCACGGCTACTGGCGCGTCGGCGCCGCAGGCAATATCGGCCATAAAGCGCTGGAGCAGTAAAAGCCGAGATCAGAGACCCGACGCTACCGCGTCACGACCCTCGGCGGTTGCCAGGTACCGGCTGTGGAAGACGACCTGTTGCAGGGCCGAAGCAAGACGCATCCCGGTCAAGCTGTCCCATCCCCCTTTCCACGACAGCCGTTGCGCCATCTCCCAAGGAGTTCGTGCGGGCTCCGAGGCGTAACTGGCGATCTCACGCGTTCGCCTCAGGTGATGCTCGGCCGTTGCGACACAGCGCCGCGCCAGACCGCGAAAAGTCTCTTCATGCCCCGGCAGCACCTCATGATCGTCCAACGCAGCGACCTTCTCAAGCGAACGCAGGTAGTCACGGACAGGATTCGACGACGCCGCAGCGCCGAGCCCGATAGCTGGGTAGATCGTCGGCAGAACGTGGTCACCGATCATCACGAGTTTGAGATCATCATCGCGCAGCGCGATGCTGCCAGGTGAATGTCCGGGAAGATGAACGACCACAATTCTTCGCCCACTAATAGGCAGAACATCACCGTCGGCTATTTCGAGATCCACTGCCAACGCAGGTCTCGCACCTCGCTGAGAGACCGTCTCCAGCAACTGCGCTCGGGCTTCCATCGGAACACCCCAGCGGCCGTAGCGTCGCGCCCAACTGCGGCGCTGCTCGGGGCGACGGATATCGTGCTCGGCGATCACATCGGCGGCATGCAAAGCGACAAGGGCATCCGTCGCCTCTCGTAGTCGGTTCGCCAAGCCTGCGTGATCGGGGTGGTAGTGGGTCAGCGTGATAGAGGCGATGTCATGCACGCGGAATCCCAGGGACCTGACCATGTCCGTGAGCAATAGTTCGTTCGAGTCAGAACCGGTACCCGGGTCAACTACATGCAGGGCGCCCGCGTCATCTGTGATCAGGTATGCCAGGGAGTAACCCAATGCGCGATCCCTCATGGGTACACGCAACGACCAGATGCCATCCGAATGCTTCACACACCACATCATGCCCTGCGAGTCGTGGCGTCGCTGGCAACTGCTTACGAAACTATCGGTTGCGTCCCTGTGAGTGGTGTGGTTTCCCCGGTTTCGAGCGTCGGATCGTCGACGTGAAGAGCCACCGTGTGATG
>NZ_JASJXO010000064.1:0-19071 GCF_035018625.1 Subtercola sp. RTI3
AGATGTGTATAAGAGACAGGAGTGGATGGAGGTGCGGTCAGGCGGAAGCGGAAGCGGAGGCGGAGGCGGAGGCGAGCGAGTGCTGCAGCTGAGCGGCGCGCAGGGTGTTGCCGAGCAGCATGGCGATGGTCATCGGGCCGACACCGCCGGGCACGGGCGTGATGAACCCGGCCACCTCGGCCGCCGGCGCGAAGTCGACATCGCCGCTGAGCCCCTCGGGCCCGCGGTGGATTCCCACGTCGATCACCGCAGCCCCCGACTTGACGAAGTCGGCCGTGACCAGCCCTTTCACTCCGACCGCGGCCACGATGATGTCGGCAGTACGGCACACCGCTGCCAGGTCTTTCGTGCGCGAGTGCGTGATCGTCACCGTCGCGTTGCGGTTCACCAGCAGCTGCGCAACAGGCCGGCCCACCAGCTCCGAACGGCCGATGACCACGACATTCGCACCCTCGATGGGTACGTCGTACGCGTCGAGCAGCTCGATCACGCCCGACGGCGTGCACGGCCGCAGCCCCGGCTTGTTCTGCGCAAGCAGCCCCACGCTCATGGTGGTGAGCCCGTCGACGTCTTTCTCGAACGGAATCAGCTCGATGAGCGGCGCCGCGTCGAGATGCGCCGGTACCGGCAGCTGCAACAGAATGCCCGAGACGGCCGGGTCGGCTGCGAGGCGGTGAAGAAGCTCTTCAACCTGCTGCTGGGTCGCGTCTTCGGGCAGGTGCTGGTGCAAATCGGCCAGCCCCACGGCCACCGACGATTTACGTTTGCTCGCCACGTACACCTCGCTGGCCGGGTCGCCCCCCACCAGCACTGTTGCGAGGCCCGGTTGGATGCCCGTGGCCGCCGTGAACGCCGCGACCTCGTCTTTCAGGGTGGCGCGAACGCGCGCGGCGACAGCTTTTCCGTCGATGAGTACGGCAGTCATGGAGGTGCTCCTACAGGATGGTGGTGGAATTGCCGAACGTCATCACGCGGTCTTCGCAGTGCCACTGCACCGCGCGCGCCAGCACGCTGCGCTCGACCTCTGCGCCCCGCCGCTCGAGCTCGCCGACACCGTCACGGTGCGAGACGCGAACCACGTCTTGCTCGATGATGGGCCCCTCGTCGAGGTTGGCCGTCGCATAGTGTGCGGTGGCGCCGATGAGCTTCACTCCGCGCTCTTTGGCCTTGAGATACGGGCCTGCCCCGGCAAACGCGGGCAGGAACGAGTGATGGATGTTGATCACCGGGCATCCGACATTAAACAGAAACCCGGCGGAGAGAATCTGCATGTACCGGGCCATGACCACGAGGTCGACCTTGCCGGCCAGCAGCTCGAGCTGCGCCGACTCGGCCTCGGCCTTCGTGTCTTTCGTCACCGGAATGTACACGAACGGAATGCCGAAACTCGCCACGTCGGCCTCGAGGTCGGGATGGTTCGAGACCACCACGGTGATCTCCATGTCGAGGTCGCCACGCTTGTTGCGCCACAGCAGTTCGAGCAGACAGTGGTCGTACTTCGACACCATGATGGCCACGCGCTTCGGAGTAGCTGTGCTCGTGAAGGTGTATTTCATGGCGAACCGCGAACCGACCTGCACGGCGAAGTCGCGCTGGAGGTCGGCCAGCGCGTCGGTGAGGCCGGCGAGGTGAAAGACGGTGCGCTGAAAGAATTCGCCGTTCTCCGAGTCGGTGCTGAACTGCCCGAGTTCGACGATGTTCGCCCCGTGCTCGGCGAGAAAACCGGCCACGGCGGCAACGATGCCGGGCTGGTCGGCGCACTGAATGCTCAGGCGGCCGATGTCGCTCGGCTGGCGCACGGCGTCGGTGTTCGCAAACGGCCGGGCGGCGAATGCGGGCGTTTCGGGCACCATCAGCGGGTGTACTCCTTCGCGAAGAATGTGTCGGTACTAACGGTATCCGGTCTCGCGAGGCCTGAGCGACGCGCGGGCCTCACTCTGCAACCGCCCACAGCGCCACCGCACTCGCTGCGGCGACGTTCAACGAATCGATGCCGTGGGCCATCGGGATGCTCACCACCGTGTCGGCCGCGGCGAGCGCTTCGGGCGTGAGACCGTCGCCCTCTGCCCCGAGCACCAGGGCGAGTTTCGGGCGCGGTGCTCCAGCGTCGCCGGCGCCCGCAGCCGCGGCTGCAGCCCGCCGCCGCTCGGCCGCGAAGTCGCGCAGCGACACCGCCCCCTCGGTGAGCGCCAGCGCCGCCACGTCGAACCCGTTCTCCCGCAGCTGCGGCCCGAGCTCGGCCCAGTCACCGGAGCGACCCCACGGCACCTGCAGCACCGTTCCCATGCTCACGCGAATCGCGCGCCGATAGAACGGATCGGAGCACCTCGGCGTCACCAGAACCGCATCTGCCCCAATGGCGGCGACCGACCGAAAGATGGCGCCCACGTTGGTGGGGTCGGCGACGTTCTCGAGAATCACCACCAACCGGGCATCCTGAAGCAGCGTGGCGGGCGAGACGAGCGCGGGGCGGTTCATCGAGGCGATGATGCCGCGGTGCAGAATGTAGCCGGTCAGCTCGGCCAGCAGTTCGCCCGGGCCCACGAAGATGGGTACCGAGCCCGCCCATGGCCCGAGAGCCGCCACGGCGTCGTCAACCGAGCCGCCGAGCGCCAACACCGACCGCGGAACATGCCCCGCCCGCACCGCGCGCTCGAGCACCAGCGCCGATTCGGCCAGGTAGAGCCCGTGCTCGGTGCCCTGGGCCTTACGCAGTGCGACATCGGTCTGATGCGAGTAGTCGGCCAGCCGCGGGTCGCTGAGCTCGGTGACTTCGATGAGCTGCGGGTCGCTCACGCGGTGCCGTTTGTGGGGTGGGCCGCGGTGTCGGTGGCGCTGTCACTGTCGGCGTCGATGTCGGCGTCGATGTCGGCCTCGATGTCGGCGGCAACCGCAGAGCCACCCTCGCCGTCGACCTCGGCCGCCGTGATCAGCTCGGCGCCCGCGAGCCCGAGCTCGTCCACTGCGTCTGCCGACGACTGCTCCCCCACCCCGGCCACGAGGTCGGTGACGATGCGCACGTGCCGGCCGTTCGCGAGCGCGTCGAGCGCCGAAGCCCGTACGCAGTAGTCGGTCGCAAGGCCCGCGACGTCGATGTCGGTGATGGCGCGCTCGTCGAGTATCCGGCGAACGGATTCCCCCTCGTCGGTTGTTCCCTCGTAGATCGAGTACGCGGGCTGCCCCTGCCCCTTTCGCACATGAACGTCGATGCGATCAACGGTGAGCGCGTCGTGGTACTCGGCACCCCGGGTTCCGGCGACACAGTGCACGGGCCACGTGGTCACGAAGTCGGGCGCCGCCCCGCTGGCGAAGTGGCCGCCGTTGTCGTTGTCGGCGTCATGCCAGTCGCGCGAGGCGATGACGAGGTCGTAGGTCTCCGGATGCTCGGCCAGCAGCCGCGAGATACCGTCGGCGACGGCGCCTCCACCCTCGACAGCCAACGCTCCCCCCTCAGTGAAGTCGTTCTGAACGTCGATGATGAACAGTGCTTTGTGCACGGTGTGCTCCTTCTGACTTCGACTCGTCATTCGCCAGTTCGGCTCTGCTCGACGCGACGGCTGCTCCGCCGGCCAGGCAGGCGAGCGCCCAGAACGCCGAAGGTCACCCAGAAGCCGGTCACCCGCACACGACGGCGGTCGCGTGGGCGGCGTGGGTGCAGCAGCGATCGGTCGGGCATCCGGTCAATTTATCATCGACCGCTCTGAAGCCCCAGAAACACCGAGCTACAGAGCTACTGAGATACAGAGAAGACGGCGCTACAAAAACGGCGAGTTACAGCCCGCCGGGGTACACGAGGCCGATCTGGCGACGCACCTCGTCGAGAACGCCCATGATGGCCACGGTCTGCCCGACCGGAAGCAACGGGCTCTCGCCATCGCCCGCGGCGACGAGTCGCTCGAGTTCCCAGGCCTGGTACTGCATGCCTCGTGAGTGAACCGAGTGCTCGAACTCTTCGATGATCGTGTGGTCGGGCCCGATGACGCGAAACGTCGTGGGCGCGTACCAGGTGCGGTCGATCTCGATGCGGGCCGCTGTTCCGATGACCGCTGCGGTGTTGGGGCCCGCCGTGTCGAGTGCCATGTGGAGCACCGACTGGGCGCCCCCGTCGTGCTCGAGAATGACGGCGGTGGAGCGGTCGACACCGGTCGCGGTGGGCGACGACGAGGCAAGAACGCGTGTAGGCAGACCGAGAATGTCGACGGCGAACGAGATCGGGTAGATGCCGAGGTCGAGCAACGCGCCCCCGCCGAGCGCAGGGTTGTTCATGCGGTGCGCGGGGTCAGCCGAGAGCAGCTGATTGTGGTCGGCAAGAACCGTGCGCACCTCGCCGAGCGTGCCCGCAGCGATGATCTCGCGAATGCGAACCATGTGTGGCAGAAAACGAGTCCACATGGCCTCGAGCAGAACGACACCGGCCTCGTCTGCCGCTCGCGCGAGCGTGCGGGCCTGTGCTTCGTTCAACGTGAACGGCTTCTCGACCAGCACGTGCTTGCCGCCCCGGATGGCCAGCAGCGCGTGCTCTTCATGGAACGGGTGGGGCGTGGCCACGTAGATGGCATCGACATCGGGATCGGCCGCGAGGGCCTCGTAGCTGCCGTGAGCGACCGGATCACCGAAGCGGCTGGCGAACTCAGCCGCAGAGTCGTTCGAGCGCGAGCCGACGGCCCGGAGTTCGAACCCGTTTGCCAGGAGATCAGTTGCGAAGGCCGACGCAATGCCGCCGGTGCCGAGAATTCCCCATCGAACAGGCTGCGTCATTGAAGATCTCCGTTGCACTTGGAACTGGGGCCGCCTATCAGAATCGAACTGATGACCTATTCATTACGAGTGAATCGCTCTACCGACTGAGCTAAGGCGGCCTGGCCGATGCAAGCACCGACACAGCAAGCAAGCTTATAGGAGAGTGCGCAGCTCGGCGAACGAGTTGGTCAGAAGTACCGACATCGGTCGACTGTCGGAGCTGTCTGCCCAGGTTCCCCACGCGTGCCTCATGGCCGCGATGGCCACCAGGGTGATGAGCCGGGCGTGATCGTGAATGGCAGCAGGATCAGGGATTTCGCCGCCATGGGTGGCGCTCTCTGCATCATGTGTCAGCCGCCTGGCCACGACGCCGGTCAGATCTACCTCGAATTCGCGCATGCTGCTGATTCGTTGTATCAGAAGGTGCGGATAGTCGCGAATGACCAGTTTGCGCAGCTGATGCATCTCGAAATCCGCGGTGTCTGACACGGCGACCGAGTGCATGATCGCCAGCAGCCCGTCGAAGATCGGTTCGTTCGAACCGGCGCTGACGAACGCCTCGACCTGCTCCGACTCGAGCCGGAACGGGGTCTCCCCCAGAACCGCGGCCTCTTTCGACGGAAAATAGTTGAAGAACGTTCGCGGCGAGATGTCAGCGTGTCGGCTGATCTCGTCGACCGTCACGGCGTCGAGACCTCTGTCGCGACTGAGTTCGAGAACGGCCAACTGAATACTGCGGCTCGTCGCGAGCCGTTTGCGTTCGCGGAGCCCCGGCTCGGCTGCGGCCGGTTCGTTGGTGGTGAGGGTCACGGCATCGATTATTGCAGACCCCGCAATATTTCGGTGTCTTTGTCGGCAACTGGGCACATCGCGTCGGGCAGCGGGGCAGCCATCAGGTCGTGCATCAGGTCGTGCATCGCGCCGCGCATCAGGTCGTGCACCGCGGGTCTGAAGTGGGCGCGGTGCCGGTCAAGAAGTAGTCGTCGACGATCTTGTGAACGCACGACGACGTGCCGTAGGCGGTGTGACCCTCGCCAACGTACGTGATCAGCTGCGACCCGGTGAGCTGCTTCGCCACCGACTGAGCGTCGGTGTACGGTGTCGCGGGGTCGTCGGTGGTACCCACCACGAGGATGGTCGGGGCACCCACATCACTGATCGGAGCCGGAGTCCGCGTGGCGGGCACAGGCCAGGCCGCGCAGCCGATGTCGCCATACGTCCACCAGGGGCCGAAGGTGGGAGAGGCCGCAACGAGCTCGCTGTTCTGCTTCGCGATGGTTGCCGCATCGGTGACCGCCGGGTAGTCAAGGCAGTTGATGGCGGTGAAAGCCTCGGTCTGGTTGTTCTGGTACGTACCGTCGGAGTTTCGGCCGTTGTACGCATCGGCGAGCTGGAAGGCGATGTCGGCCTTGCCCTGCTTCACTTCAGCGATCATCTGCGACAGGTACGGCCAACTCGACTTGGCGTACAGCGGGTAGAAGATGGCCGTAAGAAGGCTCGACGAGCCCAGCTGGCGACCGTCGGCGGCGCGAATGGGGCTGGTATCGACCGCTTTCAACAGCGTGGTGACCTGGGCCGCGGCCGTGTCGACAGTGCCGGAGAAGGGGCAGTTCGAACCGGCGAGGCAATCGGCGAGGTATGCCCGGAGCGCCCCCTCGAAGCCCTTCGCCTGGCCGATGGTCGAGTCGAACCCGGTCGAGGTGGGGTCGACGACCCCATCGAGCACGAGGCGGTTGACCTTCTTCGGGAAGAGGTTCGCGTACTCGCCGCCAATGAACGTGCCGTACGAGTAGCCGAGATAGTTGAGGCCAGCGTCGCCGACCGCCGCCCGGAGCGCGTCGAGGTCACGAACCGTACTCTCGGTGTCGATGCGGCCGAGAAGCGCGCCGGTGCCGCTCGCGCAGCCAGCGCCGAAGGCCTTCGCCGTCGCTGTGGCCGCAGCGATCCACTCGGCCGAGCCGTGCGCGCCGGGGGTGATGTCGTAGAGGTACGAGTCCATCTGCTTCGCTGTGACACAGGAGACGGCCGTCGACGCGCCGACCCCGCGCGGATCGAAGCCCACGATGTCGTACTGCTGCTGCAGCGACGGGTCGACGGCGAAATCGACGTTGCCCTTCACGAAGTCGATGGCCGAGACGCCGGGGCCGCCCGGGTTCACGAAGAGCGTGCCGAGGCGCGTGCTGCCCTTGGCCGGCTGCTTGATGAGCGCAATAGAGATGGTGTCAGAACCGGGTTTCGCCCAGTCGAGCGGCATCGTCGCTTTCGCGCACTGAAAACCACCTCCGCAGTCGCTCCACGAGAGAGTCTGGTCGTAGAAGGGTTTCAGGTTGGCGGCCACGTCTTCACCGGTGGGCGAAGACCCCGCGGCAGGTTGGCCCGTGGCACTGCCCGTGCCGGAGCCGAACCAGGTCGAGCATCCGGTGAGAACCAGGGCGGCTGCGGCTGCCACGGCAACGATGCCGAGGGTGCGTTGGCCACGTTTCGACGACAGTGCGGTCACGGTGTTGCCTTTCGGTTGGTGCTGTGAGTCAGGGTGATCAGCATGGCCTCGAGCGAGAGGGCCGGCGTGACGTTGTGCGAGATGCGGCGACGAGCGATGGCAATGGCATCCATGACGGCGAGCGTCTCGGCCGGCTCTGTGCGCTCAGCCAACGCGTCGAGCTCGCCCTGAATCGCCACGTTGATGAGTTCGAGGCCGGCGCCCAGCTGAATGAGCAGGGCGTCGCGGTAGAGCGAGAGCAGGTCGACGAGAATGCGGTCGATACCGTCGCGCAGGCTTCGCGTCGCGCGACGCTTCTGGTCTTCTTCGAGCGTCTTCACCTGAGACCGCAGGGCAGCGGGTACGGCCTGGCCGGGCTCGACACCGAGGCTTCGCAGGGTGCTCTCGCGCTCTTCGGCATCGCGCTCTTCGGTGATGGCCTCGGCATCGGCCTTCGCGAGCTCGAGCAGGCGGGCCGCGCCCATGATCGCATCGGGTACGCTCCGGATGCCCAGGGCCACGTCGAGCGTCGACGCGCGCCTCTGACGTGCATCGACATTCGTCGCGAGCCGGTGCGCCATACCGATGTGGCTCTGCGCCTCGCGGGCCGCACGAACCGCCGTCTCCGGCTCGACGCCGTCGCGCCGTTCGAGCAGACCGGCCACGTCAGTGGCGCTCGGCACCCGCAGCCGCACCGAACGCACCCGCGACCGTACCGTTGGCAGGAGGTCGGCTTCGCTGGGGGCGCACAGGATCCACACCGTACGCTCGGGCGGCTCTTCGAGCGCCTTCAACAGAACGTTCGAGGTTCGCTCGGCCATGCGGTCGGCGTCTTCGATGACCATCACGCGGTAGCGGGAGACCGAGGGCGAGTACTGCGAACTCGAGACGAGGGTGCGAACCTCTTCGATCGAGATGATGACGCGGTCTGTGCTGAGAACGGCGAGGTCGGGATGCGTGCGGGCCGCCACCTGGCGGCAGTCTGCGCAGACGCCGCAGCCGCCGTTGCGGCAGAGCAGGGCCGCGGCGAAGGCATACGCGAGATTCGACCGGCCCGAACCGGGCGGGCCGGTGATCAACCACGAATGCGTCATGGCGCCCGAGCCGGTGGAGGCATGGGTTGCGGTGTGGTCGACGGGCGCCGCCGCGCCGCTGGCGGCAGCACGGAACACATCGATGGCCTCCGACTGGCCCGTCAGTTCATCCCACACGCTCATACAGACAACCTACCCGGCGGTGCTGACAATCAGCGTTCAGAGCAGGGGCTCGAGCCGTTCGCGAATGAGCCTGGCGATGACCATCGGTGGCTGGGCCGCATCGACAACCAGAAACCGGTGAGGGTTCTCCGCGGCAATTGCGAGGAAGGAGTCACGTACGCGGCGATGAAAGTCGTTTTTCTCGGCCTCAAGCCGATCAAAACGCTTGTTGTCACTGTTCAATCGCGCGCGAGCCGCTGTCTCGTCGAGGTCGAGCAGAATCGTCAGGTCGGGCACCAGGTCTTCGGTCGCCCACTCTGAGAGTCTTCTGATGTCGTCGCCGCCGAGCACCCGACCGGCACCCTGGTAGGCGACCGATGAGTCGATGTAGCGGTCTTGAATCACCACATCGCCCGCCTCGAGCGCAGGACGAACCTTCGTGGCAATGTGCTGCGCCCGGTCTGCTGCGTAGAGCAGCGCCTCGGCTCGCGCCGTAATGTGCCCGCGGCTGTGCAGCACGATTTCGCGTACCTCGAGCCCGAAATCGGTGCCCCCGGGTTCGCGCGTGCGCACAACCGTGCGCCCCGCCGCCGTGAGCCACTCCTCGAGCAGCGCGGCCTGGGTCGATTTGCCCACACCGTCGCCGCCCTCGATCGTGACGAAGAGACCCGTCACTTCTTGGGGGCGGCCTTCGTGGCTGCCTTGGGAGCAGCCTTGCGTGCGGGCGCCTTCCGCGTGGTCGTGGCGCGCTTCGCGGCGACCTTCGGCTTGGCCGGGCCCTTCGCGCGCTTGTCAGCGAGCAGCTGCACAGCGCGGTCGAAGTCGATCTCCTCGATCGTCTCGGCCTTCGGAATCGTGGCATTCGTCACACCGTCAGTCACGTAGGCGCCGAACCGGCCGTCTTTGATCTTGATGGGCTTGCCGCTCTCGGGGTCGGGCTCGTCGAAGTCTTTGAGGGCGCTGGATGCCCGGCGAGCGCCATACTTCGGCTGCGCGAACAACTCCAGTGCTCCTGGCAGGTCGATCTCGAAGATGAGGTCTTCGCTCTCGAGCGACCGGGTGTCGGTGCCGCGCTTCAGGTACGGGCCGAACTTGCCGTTCTGCGCCGTGATCGTTTCGCTGAGCTCGGGATCGTCGCCCACGGTGCGGGGCAGCGACAGCAGCTTCAACGCGGTGTCGAGGTCGATGGCTGCGAGATCCATCGTCTTGAACAGCGATGCCGTGCGGGCTTTGGGCAGGGCAGCAGCCTTCTTGGCGGCCGGTTTCTTTGCGGGAGCCTTGGTTTTGGAGTCGACCGCCGGGGCGGCCTCTCCGGCCAGCGCGGCTGCTGCGGCGGCTTTCGCAGCCTTCGCTGCGGCAGCCTTGGTCAGCGGCTTGGTGACGGTTGCCGGCTCGGCTATCGGCGCTGCGGCGGGGTCGGCGAGCAGGCCCGCCGTGGCGGCGGCGAGCGCGACCGTGGCCTCCATGTCGACTACCGGTTCGGGTTCGAGCTCGGTGACGTAGGGGCCGAAACGGCCGTCTTTCGCCACGATGCTTTTGCCGTTCTCGGGGTTGATGCCGATGACGCGGTCGGTGACGACGGGGGCGTCGATGAGTTCTTGGGCCTTGGCGAGGGTCAGTTCATCCGGTGCCAACTCCGGCGGAATGTTCACGCGCCGGGGCGGCGTGACCTCACCGGTGGCCGTGTCGACGTCTTCGAGCACCTCGAGATAGGGGCCGTATTTGCCGATACGCAGGGTGATGTCGTCTGACAGCGCGATCGAGTTGATCGCCCGCGCGTCGATGTCGCCGAGGTTGTCGATGACATCGCGCAGACCTTTGTGGCCTTCGGTGCCGAAGTAGAAACCGTTCAACCAGTCGATGCGGTCTTCTTCGCCGCCGGCGATCTTGTCGAGGTCTGACTCGAGCTCTGCGGTGAAGTCGTAGTCGACGAGTTCGCCGAAATACTCCTCGAGCAGGCGCACCACTGAGAAGGCGATCCAGTTGGGCACGAGCGCCTGGCCGCGCGGCGTGACATAGCCGCGGTCGATGATCGTCGAGATGATAGAGGCGTATGTGGAGGGGCGCCCGATTCCGAGCTCGTCGAGCGTCTTCACCAGGCTGGCCTCGGTGTAGCGCGGGGGCGGGCTGGTCTCGTGACCGGCCGCATCCACACTGACCGCGGTGAGGGCCTGGCCCTTTGTCAGCGGCGGTAGCTTCGACTCGGTGGGCTCGGTGGGGGCGTTTCGCTCTTCGTCCTGGCTCTCTTCGTAGGCGAGCATGAAGCCGCGGAACGTGATGACGGTACCGCTCGCCGAGAACTCGGCGGTGGTCGTCTTCGTGAAACCCTCAACCGGGGTCGGGCCCGCTTCGATGGTCACCGAAGCCGTCGAACCCTTGGCGTCTGCCATCTGGGAGGCGACGGTTCGCTTCCAGATGAGTTCGTAGAGCCTGAAGTCGTTGCCACGCAGAACACCGGCGACCTGCGAGGGCGTCTTGAATGTCTCGCCTGCCGGGCGCACGGCCTCGTGGGCCTCTTGGGCATTCTTGCCCTTACCCGTGTAGAGGCGGGGCTTGTCGGGAACGGTTTCGGCGCCGTACAGGGCGCGGGCCTGCGTGCGCGCCGCGTTCAAGGCCTGCTGCGACAGCGACGGAGAGTCGGTTCGCATGTAGGTGATGTACCCGTTCTCGTACAGCGACTGCGCCACGCTCATGGTCTGGCGTGCCGAGAAGCGGAGCTTGCGCGCGGCTTCCTGCTGCAGCGTCGAGGTGGTGAACGGCGCTGCCGGTCGCCGGGTGTACGGCTTCGACTCGACATTCGACACGTGGATGCCCACCTGCGGGTCTGCGAGAGCATCAGCCAGGGCGCGAGCCTGAGGCTCGCTCAGCATGCTCGCCTTGCTCTTCAGCTGACCCGACTCGTCGAAGTCGCGGCCGGTGGCGATGCGCTCACCGTTGACCCGAACCAACCGAGCACCGAAGTGCACGCTGTCGGCCGACGTGACGTCACGCGCGGTGGCGTCGGCCAGTACGGCGTTCAGATCCCAGTAGCTCGCGGCGGTGAAGGCGAGGCGCTCACGTTCGCGCTCGACAACAAGGCGCGTCGCGGCAGACTGCACGCGGCCCGCCGAGAGGCCGGGGCCGACCTTCCGCCACAGCACCGGCGAGATCTCGTAGCCGTAGAGACGGTCGAGGATTCGGCGGGTCTCCTGCGCATCGACGAGGGCCTCGTCGATGTCACGGGTGTTGTCTCTGGCGTGCTCGATGGCCTCTTTCGTGATCTCGTGGAACACCATGCGCCGCACCGGAACTTTCGGTTTCAGCACTTCGAGCAGGTGCCACGCGATGGCTTCGCCCTCGCGGTCTTCATCAGTTGCGAGGTAGAGCTCGTCGGCGTTCGCGAGCGCTTTCTTCAGCTCGGCGACCGTCTTCCGCTTCTCAGCAGACACCACGTAATAGGGAGCGAAGCCGTTTTCGACGTCGACGGAGAACTTGCCGAGCGAGCCTTTCTTCAGCTCGGGCGGCAGGTTCTTTGGCTCGACGAGGTCGCGAATGTGACCTACTGAGGCCTGAACCTCATACCCTTCGCCCAGGTACTGCGCGATGGACTTCACCTTGGTGGGTGACTCGACGATGACGAGCTTTCTCGGGCCTGGCACTCTGCTCCCTGCGGTTTAAGAATTGCTGCGGCTTGACGCTGCCTATAAAGGGTAAGAAGCAGTGACCAGCCTGATGAACACACGGGCCCATCAGGCACACCATACACACCATCAACCCGTCAACACCTAATTCAACAGTCAGGCAACGCTCAGTGAACCTGAAAGCTCACCCGGTTGCGTTCTGCCGCTTCGGGAGGATGATGAAGGCTGACGCTCAATGCAGAGCGTGAAAGAAAGGAGTTGACCACAGTGTCGACAACCACATCTGAGAGCTACACCGCAAAGCTGACCGACGGGCCTCTCGAGGGCAAAACCATCCGTACCGGTTTCACAAACGGGGGCGAGCCTCAACCCCGCATCACCATTCCCACCGATTCGCCCGCCAAACAGTACCTCTATATCAGGGGCAACGGTTTCGAGTACGGCAGCGACGACGCCAGCTCATCGAACGGGTCGTCACCCGCACGCCCGGCACGCCCGACCGCGGTGGAGTACCGCTTCGTGCAGGCCATCTTCGAGTAGAACCCGTCGGGCCGGGCTCGGCACCCCGCGCCGAAAAGGCTCAGGGCGCCGTCGGCTCTCAAACGGGCGGGGCTCGGCCTTCGGCTCTCAAACGGGCGGGGCTCGGCCTTCGGCTGGACCCGCCCGCGACCTGGCGTCGACCTCGATTCCGAGCACCACACGCGATGCCGTGACCTCGGCGACCATTCCCTTCATCTGGCACGAGGCCAGAACCACGCCCTCTCTCTCAGCAACTGCTGCCGCCACCTCGCAGGGATACCCAGACACAACCCCGGCCGCAACATCGGCCGCCGCGATCGCCGCCGCATCGGCCGAAGTCTGAACCTGGTGCTTCACCGCCAGGGCATTCGTCACAGACAGCAGCAACCCGGCCACAAGCAGAACCACCGCGACAATCGCCACGCAGAGCACCGAACCCGCTCCCGTCTCATCGGCCAACGCCCGCCGCGCGCTCCCTCTCTGCGCGCTCCCCCTCCGCATTCTCATCGCCCACCCGTCAACGCACACGATCGAGCCGATACCTCAAGCCCCAGCACGCGGCCGGCGACGAACACAACCGGGGCTGCAACTCTCACGCAGACGAACTCGCCATCGACACCGCTCGAAAGCTCGTGCGGCCCGATCAGAGCCGTCACCCGCCCCTCGGCGTCGCCCGGCGAATCACCGCGGCCGAGACTGCGCGCGGCAACCGCCGCGGCATCGACCACGCGAACCTGCAACCCCGAGGCCTGCAGCGCCCCCAGCGCCAGCACGAGCACCAGCACAACGGCCGGCAGCGCGGCTGCGAGTTCGGCCGTGACCATACCCCGGTCATCCCGAACCAGCGCGCGCAGTCTCAACCTGTGCATGCGGTCAGCCCACCGTCAGCGCGTGTCGCACGATGTCGGCCAGCATCGCGTGCACCTCGTCGCCTCGCAGGATGACCACCAACACCCCAGCAAACCCGACGGCCGCCATCGTGGCTATCGCGTACTCGGCCGTCGCCGACCCCAGATCGTCGTGCAGTGCCTCGTTCGCGCCGATCATGATCCCTCTGACGAAATTGCCGACCCTCGCCGTCGCCCTCGCCCTCGCTGTCGCACTCGCCCTCGCTGTCGCCCACTCCCTCGCTGTCGCCGACCATTTCACCCTGCTCATTCGTGCTCCCTGCTCGTCGTTTCTCACCGGACGACTCCACTTTCGCCCCGGCGCGAGCTGCATTCGTCGGCCAACCCCGGATCGGTAGAAACTCGAGCCAAGGCGCGCATTGTGGAGGAGATACGCACCCGTGCTAGCGGGGCCGCGGTGCACGCAGCGGTCAATTCGTAAGCGCAGCACGACCACCAACGCCGCGCACCGCCACCACCAACGCCGGGCACCGCCACCTCCGTCACCGTCACCGAATTTCTTCTGCGCAATCCGGAATCCCGGCGGAGCCAACGGCCCACTCTCACAGGGCCGAGAAGGTCGATGTGATCACGGCCAGCAGCAGCGGAGCAACGCCGAGCAGCATGAAGGCGGGCAGCACGCAGAGTCCGAGCGGAACCATCAGCCGCACCGAAAGTGCAGCCGCCCTCTTCTGGCTGGCGGTGACGGCGGCCCGACGAACCTGAGCCGCCTCGGCCCGCAACAGTTCGGCCGCAGGAACACCCGCACGACGGGAGAGCTCGACCACAGCATCCACTTGCTCACCTGCACCCGGCTCGCGCAGGCCGTACAGCTCGAGCGCGTCGGTCATCACCTGCCGAGCCCGGTCGACGGATGCCCCACCACCCATCGCCACCGCCATCAGTTCCACAGCCACCCCCGCCACCATGGTTTTCGGTTGGGCAGCGCGCACCAGGGCTGAGTTCCACCGCCGGGACACCACGAGCAAGCCGACTCCCGCCACCAGGCAGGCCACGCCGGGCGGAGTCGCGAAAAGCGTGTGCAGAGAGTCGAACCCCATCAGCGCGCCGATCCCGATGCCCACCAGGGGAAGGAAGACCATGAGCCGGGCGGTCGCGATGGGAGCCGCCAGTGCGACGTCGATCGATCGGTGCACCTCTCCCACTTCGAGCAGTGTGCGCGCCACTTCGCGCAGACAGATCGCGAGCGGGGCTCCGCTCACGCTCGCGACCTGCCAGGCGGCGGCAAGCACCAGCCAGGCCTGGCGTGTTCTGGGGTCTCCGACCTTCGATGCGGAGCCGATCGCCCTGTCAGCAGCAACCCCCGCCTGCACCGCCCGCGCGATCAGCCCGACCGCGCTCGCAACCGAACCGCGTCGCCCGACCGCGGCTCGCCCGGCCCCTTCGGCGAGATAGCCCCACGCATTCGTCGGGGCGACACCGGCCTCAAGCAGAACGGCAAGCCGCTGCACGACGGCGGCAACCTCGTCGACCTGGCCGTGGCCGACCGCCGTGGCGCCCCGCCTGGTGGCGCCACCCCGCCTAGCCGTGCCGCCCCCGCCGGCCACTCAGAAAGGCGAGCGGCACGCCCTCGGCAAGCGGGGACGCCCTCTCCTCCGGCAGCCCCGGAGATGCCCCGGCAACCAGCCCCATCACGCGAAGGGGTGGCATGGGTACACCCATAGCGCGGTCGCCGATGGCGCCATCATTGGCAGACGCCGCCTCCCCGCCCACGAGCGACGCCTCCCGGCCCGCGCGGTACGCCCGGTCACCCACGGGCAGCACCTCCGCAGGTCTACGGCGCCCCTCCCGCCCGATGGGTGGCGTCTTGCCCTCGACGGGCAGAGACTCACGGCCCGCGCTGTGCGCCTGATGACCCGAAAGGAGCACCTCCTGCCCCGAAGGGACCACCTCCTGCCCCGAAGGCCGCACCTCCCGAACGCGCAACCGCCCCTGCCCGTCGAGCTCGAACCGGCCCACCTGGGTCAACCGCCGCCCTTCAGCTCGGCGCTCGACGTGGAAGATCATGTGAATCGCACTCACCGCCTGCCGGGCCACGGCCTCGGGGCTCAACCCCGCGAGCGCGCCGAGCGCCTCGATGCGCGTCGCCACATCGAGCAGCGAGTTGGCGTGCAGGGTTCCGGCGCCGCCATCGTGGCCGGTGTTCAGCGCCGACAGCAGCTCCCGTATCTCGGCCCCGCGGCACTCGCCGAGCACCAGGCGATCGGGCCGCATCCGGAGCGCTTCTCTCAGCAGCCGGTCGAGCCCGATGCCACCCGCCCCTTCGAGGTTCGGCTGCCTCGCTTCGAGAGAGACGAAATGTGGATGGTCGACCCTCAGCTCGGCGACGTCTTCGATCGCGACGATGCGTTCCTCCTTCGGCGCACTGGCCAGCAGCGCCGACAGGAAGGTCGTCTTACCGGCCCCACCTGCACCGGTGACGAGCATGTTCGAGCGTTTCGCCACCGCTTCGTCGACGAGCAGCCGAATGGCGGGCGACCCGAAGAACCCAGCCAGCTCGAGTTCATCGAGGTGCAGCATCGAGAGGGCCGGTATGCGAATCGACAGCAGGGTGCCCCGTGGCGCCACGGGCGGCAGCACCGCGTGTAGGCGAATGGAGTCGTGCAGCCGAACGTCAACGCACGGGTGAGCCTCATCGATGTGGCGGCCACCGAGCGCCACGAGTCGCACGGCCAAGGCGCGGAGCTCGGCTTCGCTGGGGCACTGCCAATCGTCGGCACGCTCGAGGCCTGAACCGCGGTCGACCCAGAGGTCGTCGGGGCCGTTGACGAAGATGTCGGTGATGCTCTCGTCTCGCACGAAACGCGCGAGGGGCCCGAATTCGTCGGAGCCCGCGCGCCCGGGAAGAGGGCGCCGGCGCGCCACATACCTGCTGTCAACCGTTTCTGCCATGTGCCGACCGTACGAGTGGGCAGCGCTTCGAGTATGCGGGAGCCCGCGAACTGTGCAGAGACTGCTCGGGGTGCTCGCTGTGGAGGAGAAGCCCCAGAGCAACCCCACAGACTCCGCGACGGGCCAAGCCTCGCGACAACCGACGGCAGAGGACGCCATCGCGGCGGCGAACCGCAAACTACCGGTTAACTGAAGGGGGCGGCACCTATTGGGGGAAAAGGTGCCGCCGTAGCAACGCATGATTGGGGGGAATCAGTATTGCGTTGCATCCAAACCAGAATCAGCTTGGTAGAAAAGAGTTTACCCATCCGAAACATGGCCGCAAATCGAACGCGGTCGATTTCAGAAGATTCTCAGAAAAAAACTCGAACTGGGGTACTCCACGAAAGAACGGGGGCCACCCGCAATTCGCCGCAACCTGGCGTGCCCCATTCTGAAACCCACTAGCATCCTTGTGGAAGCGAAGGAGCACCATGACCTCAAAGACGAGCACCAGCACGAGCACCACCCCGGCCGACACACAAACCGACACCCGCGACACCCACACCACCCCCGCCGGCACGAACATCGACAACCTCCTGCACGAAACCCGCCGTTTCGCGCCCAGCGACGAGTTTCGTGCCACCGCTGTCGCGACCGAAGAACTCTACGAGCGGGCATCCGGCGACCGGCCCGCATTCTGGGGCGAGCAGTCGAAGGCGCTTCTGCACTGGCACACCCCGTTCACCAGAACACTTGACTGGTCGAACCCCCCGTTCGCCAAATGGTTCGACGACGGCACGCTGAATGTGGCTTACAACTGCCTCGACCGACACGTCAAGGCCGGCAACGGTGACCGCATCGCACTGAACTGGGAGGGTGAACCCGGTGACAGCCGCAGCTTCACCTACTCCGAGCTCACGGCCGAGGTCAAGAAGGCAGCGAATGTGCTGATCAGTCTCGGTATCGGCCAGGGCGACCGCGTCGCCATCTACCTGCCGATGATTCCCGAAGCCCTCATCTCGATGCTGGCCGTCGCCCGCATCGGCGCCGTGCACTCGGTGGTCTTCGGCGGCTTCAGCGCCGAAAGCCTCCGCGCCCGCATCGACGACGCGAGCGCAAAACTCGTCATCACGGCCGACGGCGGGTGGCGCAAAGGCAAGGTCTCCCCCCTCAAACCGGCTGTGGATGCCGCACTCGCCCTGCCCGGCACGAACACGGCAACAGGCACAGGCGACACCACCCCCGGCACCCACACCGTCACCAACGTGCTCGTCGTCAAACGCGGCAACAACCCCGTCGACTGGAACCCCGACCTCGACCTCTGGTGGCACGACGAGCTGGCGAATGCCAACCCCGAGCACGAAGCACAGCCGTTTCCCGCAGAGAATCCCCTCTTCATCCTGTACACCAGCGGCACGACCGGCAAACCCAAGGGCATCCTGCACACCAGCGGCGGCTACCTCACCCAGGCCGCCTTCACCCACAAGAACGTCTTCGACCTGCATCCCGAAACCGACGTCTACTGGTCGACCGCCGACGTCGGCTGGATCACCGGCCACACCTACGTCGTCTACGGCCCGCTGGCGAACGGTGCCACCCAGGTCATCTACGAGGGCACTCCCGACGTCCCGCACCCGGGCCGCTGGTGGGAGATCATCGAAAAATACAAGGTCAGCATCCTGTACGCGGCCCCCACGGCCATCCGCACCTTCATGAAACTCGGCCGGCAGATTCCCGACGCATTCGACCTCACGAGCCTGCGCCTGCTCGGCTCGGTGGGCGAACCGATCAACCCCGAGGCGTGGGTCTGGTACCGCGACGTCATCGGCGGCGGCACGACCCCCATCGTCGACACCTGGTGGCAGACCGAGACGGGCGCCATCATGATCAGCGCGCTCCCAGGCGTCACCACCTTGAAGCCCGGCTCGGCGCAGGTGCCGCTGCCCGGCCTCGACATTCAGGTTCTGGATGACCAGGGCAACCCTGTACCGAAGAACTCCGGTGGCCTGCTGGTCGTTGCCGAGCCCTGGCCGTCGATGCTCCGCGGAATCTGGGGTGACCCCGACCGCTTCGTCGAGACCTACTACAGCCAGTTCCCTGGCCGTTATTTCGCCGGAGACGGTGCCCGCCTCGACCGCGACGGCGACATCTGGCTGCTCGGCCGCGTCGATGACGTGATGAACGTGTCGGGCCACCGCCTCTCGACGGCCGAGATCGAGTCGTCTCTCGTATCGCATCCGCGCGTGGCCGAAGCCGCCGTCGTCGGCGCGTCAGACGAGACCACGGGCCAGGCTGTCGTTGCCTTCGTCATCGTTCGGGCCAGCCAGGAAGGCGATCTGGTGCAGGAGATCGATGTGCTGTCAGCCGAACTGCGCGTTCACGTCGCAACCCAGATCGGCGCGATCGCCAGGCCCCGGCAGGTGTTCATTGTCGCCGAGCTGCCCAAGACGCGCTCGGGCAAGATCATGCGCCGCCTGCTACGCGACCTCGCCGAGGGCCGCGAGATCGGCGACACCACCACCCTCGCCGACACCCAGGTGATGAACATCATCAGCGGCAGCATCGCACGCTGACCGCCACTCCGCCAGCCCCGCCGCCCCTCCGCCCGGCCGACGCCCGTCTTGGCGGTCGGTCGCCCTCTCCCGCCGCCGAGTCGGCGAAGTCTGCGGGTGCGCGGCTCTATCACCCGCAAACTTTGCCGAGTCGATGAGACGCGAGCGAGAGGGGGGCGGGGG
>NZ_JASJXO010000065.1:0-17941 GCF_035018625.1 Subtercola sp. RTI3
AGATGTGTATAAGAGACAGACCCAGCACCAGCACCCGCCCGCGTCACACTCGCGAACGCCCCCACGATGAGCACCACCGCGATGGCCGCCATGATCAGCGTGAACACGTAGTACCGGGGGTGGATGTACAGCCCCAGCTGCCCCGAGAACCCCAGCCACACCGTCGCGACAACGCCGATGACACTGAGAACGAGCCCCTGCCACCGGGCCACCAGGTTGCTAAAAGACAAGGTTCACCGCCAATCCGATTGCTGCGGCGCACACCGCGATCAGCACGCTCACCTGGATGAGGGTGCGTGCCGTGAACGTGGTTCGCATCAGCGCCAGCATCTTGACGTCGATCATCGGGCCGAAGATGAGGAAGGCAACGATGCCGCCCGGCAGAAAGGTCGAGCCGAACGAGAGGATGAAGAACGCGTCGACGTTCGAGCAGATCGCCACGACGAACGCGAGGATCATCAGCGCCAGCACTGACCACAGCGGGTTGCTGCCGAGCGCCACGAGCACGTTGCGGGAGACCGCGACCTGGATGAGCCCCGCGATGCCGGCCCCCACGAACAGCGCCGGCATCATGGCGCTCGACTCGCGCGCGAACAGCGTGAACGTGCGGCGGGGCTTGTGTGCCCGCGAGACGTGCTCTTCGGCTGCGCAGGTGGCCTGGAACCCGGGGGTCAGCAGAGTGTCGGGCGCGGGATGCCGGCTGTAGATGAACCCCACGAGGTTCGCGATCAGCAGCCCGCCGATGATGCGCGACACGAGAATACCGTCGCTCCAGCCGAACGCCTGGTATGTCGTGACGATCGTAATGGGGTTGATGATGGGCGCCGCGAACAGAAACGTCATCGAGTCGGCCACCGTCAGCCCATTCATGATGAGCCCGCGTGCGAGGGGCACGTTTCCGCACTCGCAGACCGGCAGCAGCACGCCGAGCAGTGACACCGTGAACCGGCGGAGCGCCGGGTTCTTCGGCAGCCGACGCAACAGGAACCCCTCGGGCAGCCACACCTGCACCAGGCTCGACAGAACGATGCCCAGAAACACGAACGGCAGCGACTCGATGATGACGCTGATGCTCAGGGTGACGAAGTCGCGGGCCGGGTCGCTCATCCAGGCCAGGGCCGATGCCGGCGTGAACAACCGGATGCCCAGCAGCACCAGTACCCCCACGATGCCCACCGTGGGGGCCCAGCGCCACTCCGATCGCGTGAGGTCGCGCAGGCTCGGCTCGCGCAGGCTCGGCTCACGCAGGGCGGGTCGGGACAGCGGATCCTCCAGGGTCGGGGTACCCCCGCATCGGGGTACCCCATTGAAGCACGCCCCCGGTGACGAGAACCTGAAAGTTACGGCGTGGGCATGCCGCCGTTCACACTCAGCGTCTCGCCGACCACGTAGCTCGACTCGGGCGACGCCAGAAAGACGTAGGCCGGTGCGAGCTCTGCGGGCTGGCCCCAGCGGCCGAGCGGTGTCTCTGAACCGACGTCGGGCAGAGACTCGGTCGGCTGGCCGCCGGCGGTCTGCAGCGGGGTCCAGATGGGCCCGGGCGCCACGACGTTCACGCGGATTCCCTTCGGCGCCAACTGCTGGGCGAGCGCCTTCGAGAACGTGTTGATGGCCGCCTTCGTTGTGGCGTAGTCGACCAGGTTGGGCGACGGCGTGTAGCCCTGGATCGATGATGTGTTGATGATGGTCGAACCGGGTGCGAGGTGCGGCAGGGCGGCCTTCGTGATCCAGAACAGGGCGTAGACGTTCGTCTTGAAAGTCTCATCGAACTGGTCGTCACTGATGTCGGCGAACTCCTCGACGTGCTGCTGCTTGCCCGCGTTGTTCACGAGGATGTCGAGCCCGCCGAGCTTGTCGACGGCTGCCGCCACCAGTGCGCGGCAGTGCGCCGCATCGGTGATGTCGCCGGCGATGCCGAAGCCCTTCTGGCCGGCCTCCTCGATGAGGGCGATGACCTTCTGGGCATCCTCCTCCTCTTCGGGCAGGTACGCGATGACGACATCGGCACCTTCGCGAGCGTAAGCGATGGCGACCGCTGCGCCGATGCCCGAGTCTGCCCCGGTGATGAGGGCTTTGCGCCCGGCAAGGCGGCCGGTGCCGCGGTAGGTCGACTCACCTCGGTCGGCCGGGTCGTCGAGCTTCGCGTCGAGCCCGGAGCCTTCTTGGTACTGCGCCGAGGGTTCGATGTCGGCGAACATCGTGGTCGGGTCTTGGAACGTGTACTGGTCGTGTGACGTGGTCATGCCAAAAACCTACGTGCCCCCGAATCTGTCGTCGAGGGGTTGCGCCGGGCACCTGCCCAGCGTTACATGACCGCCCCGATGTAGGAGTACTTCACGAACACTTCGGCCGCAAGACCGGCTTCGTCGAGTACTCCCTGAATGGCGGTGAGCATGTACTTCGAATCCCAACCCATGTAGAGGGAGTGTGTCTCGTCGAGCGAATCCCAGTGCCCGTTCCACGCACGCGCTTCGTAGATCGGGCCGCCGCGACGGGCGCTGAACGCCACGACCTCGGCGCGCGAGTCGGCCCAGAGCCGTTTGAAGACGCGGTTGAAGAGGTACTTGACGTCGTAGACCTCCCAGTGCTCGCCGCGGTATTCGACGTACTCGAATTCGCGCTGCCAGCCTCGGGGCCAGCCGCGCCGTCGTTTGGCGTCGAGCACGGGCGTGAGGTCGTCGTCGTCGATTCCGCGAGCCGCTGGGCGTGCCCACACTCTCAGAAAGAGGTCGGTGAGCAGCATCGTGCGTTCGGCAATGCTCCGCGTACCCCACGCCGCGACGTCGGCGAGCTCGGCGGTCGGTGCCACCCGGCTCTGGCCGTAGAGTGCTCGCTTGTCTGCGAAGGAGGCATCGAAAGCGCGTTCGGCCAGTGGCTGCTCGAGCAGCGCAAGGTTGCCGAGGGTCGCGGCCAGCGCGCGGTGGCTGTTCTGCTCGTCATCACTGTAGTCGGCCCAGGTGCGCACCCCGTCGCCGCTCCAGGCGTCGCCCGGTGCGAGCGGCACGATGTGCTCGAGGTCGAGCCCGGCCGTGCTGTCGACGCCCGACAGGCGACCCAGCACGTAGACCGCGTGCGGCAGCTCGCTGAATTTCAGGGCGATACGCACCCGTTCGTCTGACGGCATGATGCGGCCCATCGCGTGCATCAGGGCGTCGGGCCCATCGGCCCGCGCGCGGCAGAGCCTCGCCACCAGGCGGTCAGTGCCGATGCCCACCACCGTTCGGCGAAGCAGCAGCGACTGCACGGTTTCGAGAGTGCCGATCAGGATGCCCCGGCCGACGGTCTCTAAGACGTAGTCGCTGTACGCCCGCATGACCAGCGGGTACATGCCCCGCCCGAACGTGTTCAGGTAGCCGAACTGACGCGCGATCCCGGGGTCTGCTTCGCGTGATGGGTCGAGAAGAGTGCGGTAGATCTCCGAGAACTGCCGCCATTCACCCGCGTGCTCACGGAGCGTGTCGATGTCGAGCCGCGGAAAGCGCTGGCGAAACGCGTCGTACACCCCGCGCTCGCCGGCCACAGCGACCTCCCGCCCAGTGGTCATCACCAGGTAGTGCCGCCAGAAGCTGGCGATCTGCTCACCCGTGTTCTGCTCGATGGGCACCCAGAAGGCGTCTTCGATCTCGCTCTGCTCGGCGTGCGAGAGACCCATCAGTACGTAGTTGTGAATCAGTTCGTGGTCGCGCAGCGGCTCGCCAGTGGAGTTCAGGCTCTCGAAGATCTGCTGCGCGTTCGCGTCGGCGCTGAGAGTGATGGCCACGTGTTCGAGCTTCGCGAGCCCCCGCCAGATGCGCGGTACTTCGTCGGGCAGCACCTGACTCCGAAAGAACGCGTAGTTGTCGTCGAAGCGCGAGTCGCGCAGTTCGTCGCCGGGCTGACGCTTCTCGAGTACGACGCTCTCGAAGACCTGGGCCCACGCGCGGTGCGGGCGCAGCTTGGTGCGCGTCGCATCCGTCGGGCTCACCAGCACGGCTTCGAGCTCGGCGGCGAGGGCGGCATTGCTGCCCCGGATGGTGTGGTGCAGGGCGGCGATGAGCAGCATGAGCGTGGTGATGCGCTGCTGCCCGTCGATGAGTACGAGAGCGGCATCGTCGTCGCCCGTGTTCGCTGTCGAGAGAATCGACCCGATGAAGTGGGTCTGTCTGTCGTCGGTGTCGGAAACGGCGCGGATGTCGGCCAGCAGCTGCTCGCAGCCGCCGATATCCCAGCGATACTGCCGCTGGTAGACGGGTACGACGATGGTCGTCTCGGCCGCAGCGAGCCACAGAATGGTGTTCACCGCGGTGGCATCGACATTGGTGGCAGTGACCATGGTCGGGGCCCGCCTTTCTGAGCGCCGTGTCGCGCAACCATCTATTCTAGTCGATGTTAGGCTTGCCTAAGTTCGGGCCTGTTAAAACGTGCTGGCCCACGACGAAAGGGCATGATCCGCCTCATGAGTTATATCAAGTCCGCCGCTCTCGAAG
The DNA here is from genome assembly GCF_035018625.1 of Subtercola sp. RTI3. Classification (NCBI taxonomy): domain Bacteria; kingdom Bacillati; phylum Actinomycetota; class Actinomycetes; order Micrococcales; family Microbacteriaceae; genus Subtercola; species Subtercola sp. RTI3. Next base: position 4,467 of record NZ_JASJXO010000065.1, read on the forward strand.
AGACCGGCTATGTGGTTCTCGATCGCTACAACCAAGCGCTCGACCCCAAAGAATGGCTCGACATCGAGTACAACGACTGGAAGTCGTCGGGCGACACCCGCTTCGCTCCGCTCGCGAGCGCCTTCGGTGAGATCGAGTGCAACGGTTTCTGGAACCACAAGCCGCCGCGCACCGACAAAGACGGCGTCTTCATCGACTCCCAGGTCGAGCTTGCGCCGAACCTCACCCGCCGCGCAAAAGAGCCCGGCGCGAATGTGGGCCGCTGCCGTGTCATCGAGCTGCAGCCGAACGAGTACGCCGACACCCTGTACAACCTGCACCAAGACGACAATAACCGTCTGAATCCCGACGGCACCGGATGGGTGGTTCGCGGTTTCTTCAACCTGACCGACGACCAGACCAGCTACTTCGTGCTGCGCGAGAACCGCACCGACCCGCAGGGTGAGACCCGCATCGCCCTCCCGGCCGGCGCGCAGCTCATCGTCGACACCCAGCGCCTCTGGCACGCGGCCACTCACCCCGGCCCCGAGCCGCGCTACTGCCTGATCACCTCGTGGACCTCTGGCCCCGAGCTCGACGCCTACATCGAGAAGTACAACGGCGTGAACCACGTCGACAGCGTCGAGGTCGACCAAGACCTGCTCGATGCCGGCCAGGCCGAGCAGGCTCGCCGTCTCGCCGCCCGTGCCGCCGCCCTCGCCGCCCGCGGCCAGGCCGAGAACGTGGTGATGAGCGAGGCCTAAACCTCCGCTCGCCGCACTGCACGTCAATTCAACTGCACGTCAATTCAGAGGGGCCTTCGTCGAGAGACGAGGGCCCCTCTGCCGTTCGGTCGTTCCCGCCGCCCCGAGCGTGACGACCACCACGACCAACAGCAGAGCCGTCAACACCGCGGCCGCCGCTGGCCCCGCGGTAGGCCAGGCCATCTCCAGCAGGGCGCTCAGCGCGATCAGTCCGGCCGCCACCGGCAGAACGACGTTCGTCACCGGCCGAGCCGTCGGGCGTATCGCCAGTGCCCACGTCGCCAGCACGAACACCGCGACGGGCACCGTGAGCGTTGCAGCCGCCGCGACAGGGCTGAGCTCGACCCCGCCCGACTGCTGGCTCACCCCCACCTCGATACCCGCCGACACGGCAGCCGCCGCCGCGAAGATCACATAGTGCGTGTACCCGAAGGTGAGCGAGCGCCGCAGACTGCCGAACTTGTCGTGCTGCGGCACCTGGAAGTACATCCACCACATCATCGCCACGATCACCAGCGCGCATGCCGCCAGCAGAATCAGCGGGTACACGTGCTCAGCATCGCGCAGCCCGTCGATGATGGCATTGGCTGAGCCGAGCAGCCCCTCGCCGAGCACCACGAGCGTGAACAGCCCGTAGCGCTCCGCGATGTGGTGGTTGTGCCACGGCGTCACCGCGTTGCGTTCGGCGATGATCGGTACCGCCATCTCGGCCAGCGCCAACACGATGAAGCTGGCCACACCGAGCGAGTCGGGCAGCAGCAGCCGCAGCACCCACAGCGCCTGCACAATCGTGATGCCGGCAGCGTACCGTAGCGCGGTCTTTCTGTATTCGGGCGCGTCGGCCGCCACGCGCAGCCACTGGCTCACCATGGCCAGCCGCATGATCACGTAGCCGTACGTGACCACCGAGAGGGTGCCCTCCTGCATGGCGCTCGGCACCCCGGCCGCCAACACCAGAACCCCGGCCATCTGCGCGATGGTCGTCACCCGGTAGAGCCAGTCGTCGTTGTCGAACGCCGTGGCGAACCAGGTGAAGTTCATCCACGCCCACCAGATGGCGAAGAAAACCATCAGGTACGCGCCCACCCCTGCTGCCGCGTGCCCGTCGGTCTCGAGGTGGTGCAGCGACTCGGCCGCCAGCGAAACGGCAACCACGAACACCAGGTCGAAGAACAATTCGAGACTCGAAGCGGCCCGGTGCGGCTCATGCTTGTCGCGGGGCCTGAGCGGGCGCAGATCGAGTCGGTTCAGGATGCCCGGCATGGCGCCTCTCGGTCGAAGAAGTGGTAGACACACCCTAACCTGAGGCCCGTTCGGCTCGTCGGTCTGTCGTCAGTGTGTACAGAAGGTGAGTTTTTGGGCCAGTTTGCCTCGAATTGTGGATGATCGGGCGCGCTTTGTGTACATTGAAGAGGTCGACGTTGAAAGGAGTCTCCGTGGCGCAACGTGCAAGCGACCGGGCGTACGAACTCCTTCGCGACGAGATTCTCGAGTGGAAACTCGAACCCGGCACCACCCTCGGCGAGGTCGAACAGGCCGCTCGCCTCGGTATCTCCCGCACCCCGCTTCGAGAGGCCCTCGGCAGGCTCGCGGCCGACGGTCTGATCGGGCCCGAGTCGGGCCGCGGCCTCGTCGTAACCACGGTGTCGACCGAGAACGTGACCGAGCTGTTCGAACTCCGCCAAGCGCTCGAACAGAAGGCCGCCCGGCTCGCCGCCCAGCGCCGCGACCCCGCGGTGTTCGGCGAACTGCTCGAGGGTTTTCGACGGGCACCGCTGCTTCTGACGGCCGACGACCCGGGCCGGCACGAGTACTTCGAGCTGGTGCGCCGGTTCGACCGGGCCATCGACGAAGCCGTGCAGAACCCGTACCTCGTGCAGGCGCTCGCGAACCTCCGCATCCACCTCGCTCGCGTGCGGCGGCTCTCGCACGACAACCCCGACAGGCTCATCCGGGCGGCCGCCGAACACCTGCTCATCGTCGAGGCCATCTTCGAGGGCGACCCCGAACTGGCTTCGCACGCCACCCACATCCACCTGCGCCAGAGCCTCGCGGCCATCCGGGCCGCGGGCTGAACCAACAGCCAGCAGCCGGCATCCCGTCTGCGGCATCCCGGCACCCACACACAACGAAAGGTCACACCCGATGGTCGAATACATCCCCGTTCGCACGTACCGAAGCGACGAAGAACTGCCGCGCCAGAACCAGCTCGCGTATCGCATCGCCGAGGTCGCAGCCGATGAGGTGGGCCTCACCGACGAGGTCATTGACACCGTGATCAACCGCATCATCGACAACGCTGCTGTCGCCGCAGCCTCGCTCACCCGCACGCCCGTGGTATCGGCGCGCTCGCAGGCGCTCGCCCACCCGTATTCACCCGGCGCCACGGTATCGGGTGTGCCCGTCACCGAGCACTTCTCGCCAGAATGGGCGGCCTGGGCCAACGGCGTCGCTGTACGTGAACTCGACTTCCACGACACCTTTCTCGCCGCCGAGTACTCGCACCCGGGCGACAACATCCCGCCCATTCTCGCGGTGGCGCAGCATGTGGGCGCCACCGGCCACGACCTCGTTCGCGGCATCGCCACGGGCTACGAGATCCAGATCGACCTCGCCAAGGCGATCAGCCTGCACGAGCACAAGATCGACCACGTGGCGCACCTCGGCCCGAGCGTTGCGGCCGGCATCGGAACCCTGCTGCACCTCGATGTGGAGACCATCTTCCAGGCCGTGGGCCAGGCCCTGCACACCACTACGGCCACGCGCCAGTCGCGCAAGGGCGAGATCTCGAGCTGGAAGTCGCACGCCCCGGCCTTCGCCGGAAAGCAGGCCATCGAGGCGGTCGACCGGGCGATGCGCGGCGAGACCAGCCCCACCCCCATCTACGAAGGCGAAGACGGCGTGATCGCGTGGCTGCTCGGCGGCCCGAAGGTCGTCTACGACGTACCGCTTCCGGTGGCGGGCGAGCAGAAGCGCGCGATACTCGACAGTTACACGAAAGAGCACTCGGCCGAGTACCAGGCCCAGGCGTGGATCGACCTGGCCCGAAAGCTCCACGGCGAGCATCCGGAACTCGTCGACCCTGACGCGGTCACCCGCATCGTGATTCACACGTCGCACCACACGCACTTCGTGATCGGATCGGGCGCGAACGACCCGCAGAAGTACGACCCCACCGCGTCGAGGGAGACGCTCGACCACTCGATTCCGTACATCTTCGCGGTGGCGCTGCAAGACGGGTCGTGGAACCACGTCACGTCGTACTCGCCCGAGCGTGCCGGCCGCCCCGACACCGTGGCGCTCTGGCAGAAGGTAACCACGGTCGAAGACCCGGAGTGGACCCGCCGCTACCACTCGAACGACGTCACCGAGAAGGCGTTCGGTGGCCGCGTGGAGATCGAGCTGGCGAATGGTGAACGTATCGTCGACGAGATCGCTGTGGCCGACGCGCACCCGCTCGGCGCCAGGCCGTTTCAGCGGGCTGACTACATCGCCAAGTTCCGTACCCTGGCCGAGGGCATTCTCGAGCCCGCCGAGATCGAGCGTTTTCTCGCGCTCGCCGAACGCGCCCCCGAACTCAGCGCCGACGAGGTGCGCCAGCTGTCGATCGTGGCCAAGCCGGGGCTGCTCGCGACTGTCACCAACCCGAAAGGCCTGTTCTGATGCTGTACTCCTCTGTTCCCGCCCACCAGAAGCGCGCCGACTTTCGGGCCAGCCTCGCCACGGGCAAACTGCTGCGCTTCCCTGGCGCATTCAACCCGCTTTCAGCCAAGCTGATTCAGAACAAGGGCTTCGAGGGGGTCTACGTGTCGGGCGCCGTGCTGGCCGCCGACCTCGGGCTGCCCGACATCGGCCTCACCACTCTCACTGAGGTGGCCGGCCGCTCGGCGCAGATCGCGCGCATGACCGACCTGCCGGTGCTGGTCGATGCCGACACCGGTTTCGGCGAGCCGATGAATGTGGCCCGCACCGTGCAGACGCTCGAAGACGCCGGCGTGGCAGGCCTGCACATCGAAGACCAGGTGAACCCGAAACGCTGCGGCCACCTCGACGGCAAACAGGTCGTCGATCTCGATGTGGCACTGAAGCGCATTCGGGCCGCCGCCGACGCCCGCCGCGACCCCAACCTGCTGATCATGGCGCGCACCGACGTGCGGGCGATCGAAGGCCTCGCCGCCGCGCAAGACCGGGCCCGCGCGCTGGTCGACGCGGGCGCCGACGCCATCTTCCCCGAGGCCATGGCCGACCTCACCGAGTTCGAGGCGATTCGCGCTGTCGTCGACGTACCGGTGCTGGCGAACATGACCGAATTCGGCAAGAGCGAACTGTTCAGTACCACGCAGATCGAAAGCGTGGGCATCAACATCGTCATCTACCCGGTGTCGCTGCTGCGCCTCGCCATGGGTGCGGCCGACCGCGCGCTCGACGTGCTGAACGCCGAGGGCTCGCTGAACAGCGTGGTGGGTGAGATGCAGCACCGCGCCGACCTCTACGAGTTGCTCGACTACGAGGCCTACAACGGTTTCGACTCGTCGGTGTTCAACTTCACCGTGGCCCGCTAGCCTCTCACCCAACCCCACCTGTCACCGAACCACCGAAAGGGAGCTGTCATGGTCGACACCACCACTGCCACCGAACCCGAGATTCGCAAAGGCCTCGCCGGCGTTGTCGCCGACTACACCGCGATCTCCAAGGTCAACGCTGAGACGAACTCGCTGCTGTACCGCGGCTACCCCGTGCAGGAGCTCGCGGCGAACTGCTCGTTCGAGCAGGTCGCGTACCTGCTTTGGCACGGCGAGCTTCCGGATGCCGCACAGCTCGCCGCGTTCGAAACGGCCGAGCGTGCTCAGCGTTCGCTCGAGCCCGCCGTGCGCGAGGTCATCGACCTGCTGCCCACTTCGGCACACCCGATGGACGTGCTCCGCACCGCGGTCAGCGCCATCGGTGCGCTCGACCCCACGGCCGACGACACCGACGCCGAGTCGAACCTGGCGCAGTCGCTGCACCTGCTCGCGGCCATTCCGGCGATCGTGGCCTACGACCAGCGTCGCCGCCGCGGGCTGCCCCTTGTCGAGGCCGACCCGAGCCTCGACTACGCCTCGAACTTTCTGCTGATGACCTTCGGCGAGGTTCCCGACCGGGTCGTGGTCGATGCCTTCAGCGTGTCGCTGGTGCTGTACGCCGAGCACTCGTTCAACGCCTCCACCTTCACGGCCCGGGTCATCACGTCGACCCTCTCCGACCTCTACTCGGCCGTCGTCGGCGCCATCGGAGCCCTCAAGGGCCCCCTGCACGGCGGAGCGAATGAAGCCGTGATGCACGTCTTCGACGAGATCGGCACGGCCGACAAAGCCGAGGCGTGGCTCGTCGGGGCGCTCGCCGAGAAGCGCAAGATCATGGGCTTCGGGCACCGCGTCTACAAGAACGGCGATTCCCGGGTTCCGACGATGAAGGCCGCACTCGACACGCTGACCGCCCATTACGACCGGCCCGATATGGCTGAGCTGTATGCGAACCTCGAAGAAGCGATGGTGTCTCGTAAGAGCATCCAGCCGAACCTCGACTACCCGAGCGGGCCGGCCTACAACCTGATGGGGTTCGACACGGCGACGTTCACGCCGCTGTTCGTGGCCTCGCGCATCACGGGGTGGACGGCCCACATCATCGAACAGCGCGCGGCGAATTCGTTGATCAGGCCGCTGAGCGCGTACAACGGGCCCGACGAGCGGCACGTCTGAGCGCATTTGGGTGATTGACTGAGGGTGTGAGCACCCCCACCGTCAGCCGCGCGCAGAGGCTCGTTCTGTTCATCGCGATTCTGGCGTCGTTCGTCTCGTTTCTGGACAGCAGCGTGATCAACGTGGCGCTGCCCGCCATCGCGCGCGAACTGGGCGGCGGGCTCACCACGCAGCAATGGGCGGTGGATGCCTACCTCATCACCCTCGGATCGCTGATCTTGCTCGCGGGGTCGCTCTCCGACGTGCTCGGGCGCATCGTCATTCTTCGCATCGGGCTCGTCGGGTTCGGCGTCACCTCGCTGCTCTGCGCGTTCGCGCCCACCCCCGAGGTGCTGATCGTGGGGCGCGCGCTGCAGGGAGTCGCCGGAGCGCTGCTCGTGCCGAGCTCGCTGGCGCTCATCACCTCGAGCTACAGCGGGGTCGCTCGGGCGAAGGCCATCGGGCAATGGACCGCGGGCACTACGGTGTCGTTCCTTGCCGGACCGTTGCTCGGTGGAGTGCTCGTCGACACCGTCGGCTGGCGTTGGGTGTTCGGCGTCAATGTGCTGCCGATTGCCGTGACCCTGGTGCTGCTGTTCGTGCTGAAGCAGAAAGACGTGCGAAAAGCGGGGGTGCGCATCGACTTCATCGGGGCTGCGCTGTGTGTACTGGGCCTGGGTGGCCCGGTCTATGCGCTCATCGAGCGGAGCAACTACGGCTGGGGCAGCCCGGTCATCTTCGTGCCGCTGGGGGTGGGCATCCTGTGCTTCGCCGGTTTCATCTGGCGGCAGAAGACCGCGAAGCAGCCGCTCATGCCGCTTGGGCTGTTCGCCGTTCGAAACTTTGCGGTGGGCAACATCGCCACCGCGTTCATCTACGCCGCGCTGTCGATCGGCGGGTTCATCATCGTGCTGTTCCTGCAGCAGGTGGCGGGATTGCCGGCCACGCTCGCGGCGCTGGCGCTCCTGCCCGTGAGCGTGCTGAGCATTGCCCTCTCGTCGCTGTTCGGCTCGCTCGCCGGTCGCTTCGGCCCGCGCCTGTTCATGGGCCTCGGGCCTATCGTTGCCGGGGTCGGGTACCTGCTGATGCTGTCGTCGCAGGCGAACGTCGACTACTGGAGCCAGCTGCTGCCGGGCGTCATTCTCTTCGGCATCGGCATGACCGCCACCGTCGCCCCGCTCACCGCGACCATCCTCGGGTCGATCTCCGAGCAGCAGTCGGGCATCGGCTCGGCCATCAACAACGCGGTCAGTCGCGTGGCGGGGCTCGTGGCCATCGCGCTGATCGGGGTGATCGTGGGCGACGTGCTCGACGTGAACGGGTTTCACCGGGCGCTCGCAGTGACGGCAGGGCTGCTCATCGTGGGCGGCATCGTGTCGGCCATCGGTATCCAGAATGCGCGGAAGCCCGCAGTTTCAGCGTCAGCGTCAGAACGAGGAGCAGAAGTATGAGCAAGAACACCCGCTGTCTGAACACCGTCAGCCTGCTAGCCACCCTGCTGCTCGGCGCGGGGGTCGTTCACCTCGTGCGCCCGCGCGTGTTCGACCCCGTTGTGCCGCCGCAGCTGCCCGGCAGTGCCCGCACCTGGGTCTACCTCTCGGGAGTGGCCGAGCTCACGGCCGGTGTCGCCCTGTCGATCCCACGCACCCGTCGCCTCGGCGGAGCGCTCGCGGCCGCCCTCTTCGTGGCTGTCTTCCCCGGCAACCTGCAGATGGCTCGGGATGCCCGAACCCCCGCTCGCCGCGCCATCACCCTCGCGCGCCTGCCTCTGCAGCTGCCCCTCGTCGTCTCTGCCCTCCGCATCGCCCGCCGCTGACGCTTCGAAGGGCTTCGCGGCGAACGGCTCCGCGGCGAACGGTTCAGCGTCGAACGGCTCAGCGTCGAACCGCCCATTCGCCTCGCGAAACGAACGCGCCGTACCCGGCCAGAGCAGTGTCAGCCGGCCCGAGCGGGGGTCGCGGTACCAGCTGCTGCAGCCCCCGGTGAGCCAGACGGTGTTGGCGGCCCGGGCATCCAGAGCCGCGGTGTAGGCCGTTTCGGCGTCGGCCGTGACGTCGAGCGCGGCATCTGGATGCTCGGCGAGCTCATCGAGCGCTCCGAGTACATACTGCACCTGCGTCTCGATCATGTGGATGGCCGAGTTGTGCCCGAGGCTGGCATTCGGACCGTCGAGGATGAACAGGTTGGGGTATCCGTGCACCACGGTAGAGGCGTAGGCGGTCATGCCCCGGGCCCAGTGGTCGCTGAGACGTTCACCGCCTGACCCGGTGATGAGCCGGGCGAAGGGCGGCTCGGTGGTGTGGAACCCGGTGGCGAAAATGAGCACGTCGAGCTCGTACCGGGCACCGCTGGCGGCGGTGACGACGCGGCCGTCGACCGAGCTCAGCGCGCTCGCCTCGAGGGTGACGTGCGGCTCGGTGAGGGCCGGGTAGAAGTAGTTCGAGAGCAGAACGCGCTTGCAGCCGAGTTCGTAGTCGGGGGTGAGCGCGGCGCGGAGGGCCGGGTCTGTGATCTGCGCCTCGAGGTGAGTGCGAGCGACCCCGCGTGCGGCGGCGAGCGCCTCCGGCTCGCCGAGGCGCTGGGCGAACACCCGTTCAGCGCGGTCGAAGATGGCCTCGCGCGAGGCATCGAGGCGGGCGGGGTCGGCCGCGAAGTCGCGCTGCTCGTCGCGCGTGTACTCCCGGTCGTCGCGCGGAATCACCCACGCGGCGCTCTGCTGAAACACCACGAGTTCGCCGGCCGTCTGGTTGGTCTCCCGCACCAGCCGCGCCACTTCGGGCACCACCTGCACGGCCGACGCGCCCGTGCCCACCACGCCCACTCTGGTGCCGGCGAAGGCGATGTCGAGGTCGTGGTTCCAGCGGCTGGTGTGCATCACCTCGCCCGTGAACGTGTCGAGCCCGCTGATGTCGGGCAGGCGCGGCTCGGAGAGGCGACCGACGGCGGTGACGAGGGCGCGGGCCGTGAACACCCCGCGCGAGGTGGTGACGTGCCAGCACTGCTGCCGGGCATCCCAGGCGGCCGCCGTCAGTTCGGTACCGAATCGGATGCTCGGCCCCAGCCCAGCGGAGCGCACACAGTCGCGCAGATACTCGGCTATCTCGGGCCCGCGGGCGAAGACGTGCGACCAGTCGGGCTTCTGCCGAAACGAGAACGAGTACAGGTGCGAGGGGATGTCGCAGGCCGCGCCCGGGTAGGTGTTGTCGCGCCAGGTTCCGCCGACGTCGTTCGCGCGCTCGAGCACGACGAACGTGTGGGTGCTCTCGCGGGCGAGGCGCATGGCCATGCCGATTCCGGCGAACCCGGCGCCAACGATGACGACGTCGAAATGCTCGGCGGTCACGCGACGCCCGCGCCGGCGACCGCTCGCCCGTAGAGCGTTGTACGCTGCCAGACGCTCCGGCCGAGCGCCGTGCCGACCCGCTCGACCTCGTCGCGGCTGAGCTCGAGCCCGGCTTCGGGCCCGGCGGCGGGGTTGAGGGTGCCGTCGAGCAGCACGCCCCCGAGGTCGTCGGCGCCGCCCCGCAGCACGGCGTCACGTTCGGCGGGGCTGAGCTTGGTCCAGGCCGCCTGGATGTGGTCGATGCGACCGGCGAGCATCAGGCGACTGACGGCGTGCACGGCCCGTGTCTTTCGCGTGTTGGGGCCTCGGGCGGCGAGGTGGGGTGGGGCATCCGGCGCCGAAGCGGGCACGAATGGCATGGCAATGAATTCGGTGAACCCGCCGGTCTCGTCGTGCAGGCGAGCGAGGGTCCTGAGGTGCCCGACGAGCTGGGCGGCAGTCTCGATGTGGCCGTAGACCATCGTGGCGGTCGAACGGAGGCCTCCGCGGTGAGCGGCGGTGACGACGTCGAGGTAGCGGGCGACGGTGAGGTCGCGGCCGGGGCCTCCGCTGAGGGTGGCGCGAATGTCGTCGTCGAGGATGCGGGCGCCGGTTCCCGGCACCGACCCCACGCCGGCGTCGACCAGGGCCGCCACGAAGTCGTCGAGCGAGAGCCCTGCCCGTGCGGCGCCGTCGGCGATCTCAGCTGGCCGGAACGCGTGCAGGTGCAGGCCTGCCCGCCCCGCTGTGACGCGGCGTGCGAGGTCTTCGTAGCCGTGCGCCCCGAGCTCCGGATGCACGGGCCCCTGCATGCAGATCTCACTTGCCCCGAGCGCAACCGCCTCGGCGACGAGCTCGTCGAGGTCGGTCAACCCGAGACCGCCGCCCGAGACCGCCGCCGTCGCCCGCGCCTGCTCTCGCACCAGCGACGAGTCGATGTTGCGGTTCACCACGAACGACAGCGTCTCACCGTGCGCCTCGCGGCGGAGGCCATCGGCGAGCTGGGCCAGCGCCTCCAGCTCGTCGCCCGTCGCGCCGAGCAGCACCGCGTACTCGCCGTCGCTGAGCCCCGTCGGGTTCGCCTCTGCCCGCGCGAGCACCGCCGCCATCGGAGACGGCGCTGTACTCGGGTGTGACGCACTGCTCTCTGTCGGTCGGAGCCCCAACTCGCGCCGAGCCAGCTTCGCACCCCCAGCCAGCTCGGCACCCCCAGCCAGCTCCGCGCCCCCGACCGGCACCGCGGCCCCGCCGCCCACCGGCCGCATGCCCTCGAGCGCGAGCCCCTGCTCATCGGCCAGGGCGAGCACAGCCGGCAGCACGGTTTCGTCGATCCAGGGCGTGCCCGCGCGAACGAAGTGCGGGTGCGCGGTGAGCCGCTCACGCAGCGTGTACCCGCTCGCCGCGGTCAGGCGCGCGAGCTCGTCGATCTCGGGCCAGGGCCGCTCGGGGTTCACGTGATCCGGCGTCAGAGGGCTGACTCCGCCCCAGTCGTCGATTCCCGCGCGAACCAGCAGCGACAGTTCGGTCGCGTCAGTGAGGTTCGGCGGAACCTGCAGCCGGGCATCCGGCCCCAACACCAACCGGGCAACGGCCACGGCCGCCGCGTACTCCTCGGTGTCGAGGTCGCCGGTCTGCATCATGGCGGTCGACTCTTTGGCCCTGAAGTTCTGCACGATGACCTCCTGCACGTGCCCCCACCGGGCACTGGATGCTCGCAGCGCGATCAACGCATCAACGCGTTCGGCATAGCTCTCGCCGATGCCGAACAGCACTCCCGTTGTGAACGGAATCTGCAGCTGCCCGGCCTCCTCGATCACCCTGAGTCGCACGGCCGGGTCTTTGTCGGGGGAGCCGTAGTGCGCGCCGCCCTTCTCCGACCAGAGCCGGGTGGCCGTGGTCTCGAGCATCATGCCCATCGAGGGGGCGGCCGGCTTCAGCCGCTGCAGTTCGGCGAAGGTCATGACGCCGGGGTTCAGGTGGGGCAGCAGGCCCGTTTCCTGCAACACGAGCAACGACATTGCCGCAACGTAGTCGAGTGTGGATTCGTAGCCGTGGGCATCCAGCCACTCCCGGGCCACCGGCCAACGGTTCTCTGGGCGGTCGCCGAGGGTGAAGAGGGCCTCTTTGCAGCCGAGGGCCGCGCCCTGCCGCGCGATGTCGAGAATCTCGTGCGCTTCGAGATAGGGCGCCTTGCCGGCCTTCTGCAGCTTGCCGGGCGACTGCACGAAGATGCAGTAGTGGCAGCGGTCTTGACAGAGGTGCGTGAGCGGAATGAAGACCTTGCGCGAATAGGTGATGACGCCGGGTCGGCCGGCTGTCTGCAGCCCACGGTCGCGCAGGCGGCCGGCGACGCTGAGCAGGCGGTCGAGCTGGTCGCCGCGCGCGTGCAGTAGCAGTTCGGCGTCGGTGTGGGTGGGCTCGGCATGTTCTGCGCGCTCAAGCGCGTTCTCCACCAGTTCGGCGGCTGGCACGGTCTCGACGGGGGCAAGAGTTGTCACTGTTGAATCTCCAGGCAGGCATGGTTGTACAACAACAGCCCAAAGCGGGGCTCACTACCGGATTCAGTTCCATACTAGTCAGATGACTTCTGACACGACGCGCACCCCCCAGCGACCTCTCGGCTCAGGCTTCGGAGCCACCACCACGGCAGCCGAGGTCGTCTCGGGTCTCGACCTCACCGGTACCAACGTGATCGTCACCGGCGGGTACTCGGGGCTCGGCCTCGAGGTGACGCGGGCGCTCGCCGGTGTCGGTGCCAGCGTGTGTGTTCCCGCCCGCCGCCCCGAACACGCGCGAACCGTTCTCGATGCCGAGGGTCTCGCGGCGGTCGAGGTCGACGAGCTCGACCTGGCCGACCTCACGAGCGTCGCTGCGTTCGCCTCCCGGTACGTTGCCAGTGGTCGACCCCTCGGCATCCTCATCAACAACGCGGCCGTCATGGCAGCCCCGCTCGCTCTTGTGGGCTCCGGCTGGGAGTCGCAGTTCGCCACCAACCACCTCGGCCACTACGTGCTCACGAACCTGCTCTGGCCTGCACTTCGGCGTTGGCCTGCGCTTCGTGCCGGGCAGAGCGCCCGGGTCGTGGAACTCTCGTCAACGGGGCACAAGCTCTCGGGCATCCGGTTCGACGACCTCGCCTTCGCCGACGGATACGACAAATGGCAGGCGTACGGCCAGGCCAAAACGGCCAACAGTCTCTTCGCCGTGGCTCTGGATGCCCGGGGACGTGCCGAGGGAGTGCGTGCGTTCGCCGTGCATCCCGGTGGCATCATGACTCCGCTGCAGCGCCACCTCTCACGTGACGAGATGATCGCCTCGGGGTGGATGACCGACGACGGCGTAGTCAATGCCCGCTTCAAGAGCCCTGAGCAGGGCGCTGCCACCACTGTCTGGGCGGCGACTTCGGCTCAGCTCGACGGACTCGGCGGCGTGTACTGCGAAGACGTCGACATCGCCTCGCCCACCGTCGTCGGCAGTGACGAGGCGCGGCTCAGAGGTGTGGATGCCCACGCCATCGACCCCGCCCTTGCCGAGCGCCTCTGGGCCGTGTCGGCCGGGTTGACCGGGGTCGACGCCTTCGCGCGCTGAGCCGCCATCGTGGGCACTGCTCTCGTTGGTGCGTGCATGGCTGGTGCCCTCTCGACTTTTCCTTAGAAGGGAGGGGATTCGGACGCCTGTCTCTTATACACATCT
>NZ_JASJXO010000066.1:0-17068 GCF_035018625.1 Subtercola sp. RTI3
GGGCGGGAACCTCACAGGGTTCCCGCCCTTCTTCGTTGGCGAGTTGGTGCGTTGGTGCGGACTACTCGGGCAGACGCCGCACGCGTCGAACCACGAACGCAGCGAAACCGAGCGCCGCGAGGATGAGCCCCACTCCCCCGGCCATCACGTAGCCCGCCGCCTCGGCGCCCGTGCTCGCCAGGTGCGAGCCGCCTGTGCCGGAACCGTCCGTGCCACTGCCTCCGCCGCCTGCCGTCGTGGCCGTGGCCGTCGCTGTGGGCGCCAACGGGTCGACCTGTGGCGACGTGCTCGGGTTGGGCGTGACCGGTGGCGACGTGCTCGGGTTGGGCGTGACCGGTGGCGACGTGCTCGGGTTGGGCGTGGTCGTCGCAGCAACGGCGTCGATGGTGAGGTCGAACGCGACGTTTTCCTCAACACCATCTGCGGCGACGATGAAGAGCGTCACCTGGTAGTCGCCCGCTGCCGTCGGTGTTCCGGTGATGAGCCCTGACGAGCTGATCGACAGCCCCGGGGGCAGCGGCGTCGTTGCTCGGTAGGTTGGAATACGCGGACCCGTGCGAAGGCTTGGCACCTGGTACGAGTATGGCTCACCTACAGTGCCCGATTGCAGAGCGACCAGGGTGGAGATGCTGGGATCGGGCGTGTCGGTCGCAACGGCCGTGTCACTCGGCACCGGCGTGTCGGTGCCCGAGTTCGCAGCAACAGAATGCGCAGACACCAGCTGCGCCGGCTGCGCCTCAGCCATTGAGGCCAAACCGAACGTCGAAAGACCGACAAGGCAGGCGGCAACAACAACGCCGCGCACCACAATAGAAGAAGAAGTAAATATGATCATTGCTCAATGATAGGCAAGAGCCGTACCATTGAGCAATGCTCACACGTGAATCACCGGCCTCAGGCCCCGATCAGCCGCTCGGCCAGGTACCCCTGCAGGCGGTCGAGTGACACGCGCTCCTGCGCCATCGAGTCACGCTCGCGAATGGTCACAGCGTTGTCGTCGAGCGAGTCGAAGTCGACCGTGATGCAGAACGGCGTGCCCACCTCGTCTTGGCGGCGGTACCGGCGGCCGATGGCCCCGGCGTCGTCGAAGTCGACGTTCCAGATCTGGCGGAGGTCGGCTGCGATCTTCCGCGCGAGCGGCGACAGCGCTTCGTTTCGTGAGAGCGGCAAGACGGCGGCTTTGATGGGGGCGAGCCGGGCATCCAGTTTCAGAACCGTGCGCTTGTCGACCCCACCCTTCGTGTTGGGCGCCTCGTCTTCATGGTAGGCGTCGACCAGAAAGGCCATCAGCGAGCGTGTGAGGCCGGCTGCGGGCTCGATGACGTACGGCACCCAGCGCTCGTTGGTGGTCTGGTCGAAGAACGACAGGTCGGTGCCAGAGGCCTTGGAGTGCGTCGTGAGGTCGTAGTCGCCGCGATTCGCGATACCCTCGAGCTCACCGAACGCGGAGCCCGGGAAACCGAACTTGTACTCGATGTCGACGGTGCGCTTCGAATAGTGCGACAGCTTCTCTTTCGGGTGCTCGAAGAGGCGCAGGTTGTCGGGGTTGATGCCGAGGCCGGTGTACCAGGCCAGGCGCTCGTCGATCCAGTACTGGTGCCACTCTTCGTCGCTGCCGGGCTGCACGAAGAACTCCATCTCCATCTGCTCGAACTCGCGGGTGCGAAAGATGAAGTTCCCGGGTGTGATCTCGTTGCGAAAGCTCTTGCCGATCTGGCCGATGCCGAACGGCGGCTTCTGGCGCGACGAGTTCAGCACGGCGGCGAAGTCGACGAAGATGCCCTGGGCGGTCTCAGGCCGCAGGTACGCGAGCCCCTCCTCGTTGTCGACTGGGCCGAGGTAGGTCTTCATCATTCCCGAGAAGTTCTGCGGCTCGCTCCACTGGCCGGGCTCCCCGGTGTGCGGGTCGCGAATGTCGGCCATGCCGTTGGGGGCTGGATGCCCGTGCTTCTCCTCGTACGCCTCCAACAGGTGGTCGGCGCGGTAGCGGCGGTGCGTGATCAGCGATTCGACCAGCGGGTCGGTGAACACCTCGAGGTGGCCGGAGGCCTGCCACACCTGCGGCGGCAGGATGACGGCCGAGTCGAGGCCCACCACGTTGTCTCGGCTCTGCACCATGTGCTTCCACCACTGGCGCTTGATGTTCTCTTTCAGCTCGACGCCGAGCGGCCCGTAGTCCCACGCAGATCGCGTTCCACCGTAGATCTCGCCGGTCGGGAAGACGAACCCCCGACGCTTGGCCAAGGCGATGACGGAATCGAGCTGGGAAGCGGGTGACATGTGGGGGCTCCAGAGTTCTCCGCACGAGCGGTACTGCCCGTGCATGGATCAGCGACAATTCTAAAGGAATCACACCCGTGCCCGATCTCGCCTCACGCGACGCCTCACCCCACGGCCTCCGCGACCTGACCGGAGACGCCGAAACCTGGCTGCGCAGCGAGGGGCTGCCCTTCTTCGTGCAGCCCCGCAACCGGGCATCCTTTCTGGTACCGCGCATCTCCCCCTTTCTTGTCTTCGTGCTCTTTCTCGATCTCGGGCGATGGATGCTCGGGCACTCGAACCTCGTCATCGTCGACGACAGCCCGTTCGTGGTCGCCCTGGTTCTGCTCACCGCACTCACCCTGTTCACTCTGTTCGTCGCCGTTCCCGCCGCCGCGTTCGCCCTGACCGCCCGCCTGCTCGGCCGGCACCCCCGCCCGATGCGGCTCGCCGGCTGGCTCGTACTCTGTTACTACCTGCTCGTCGACCCGTGGGTGGGCGCCGATGCCGCTGACGGCCTGCCTCTCGCGGGCACGCTGGTGTCGGCCGCCGTTGCCACGGGGGCCCTCGCCGTGACCTGGCTCGGTGTCGGCGCGCTGGTGAGCTGGGCGATTCGCGCGGCCGTTCGCCGACTCAGAGCCCTCGGCCAGATGACGACGCGCGCCCTTCCTCTTCTGATGCTCGTCGTGGTGCTCGCCGTCTTCAACCGCACCCTGTGGGAGGTGACGAATGCCATGCCCGCCGCGCGTCTGGCCGGCGTGGTGCTCTTCTTTGTGCTGCTGGGCCTGCTGTTCATCGTTCCCGTGACACAGAGTGAGATGCGGGGGCTCGACGAACGCATCGGTACGGAGGAGAGGGCCACGCTCATCCGGAGCACCCGGCTCAGCGCACTGCTGCCGTACATCGCGGAGCCCGGCCCGCCGCTCGGCCGAACCGAACGACTGAACATCACGCTGGTGCTCGTGCTGGCGCAGGGCTTTCAAGTGGCCATTGTGGCGAGTGTCGTCTGCGTATTTCTCACGGTGCTCGGCGAACTGGCCCTCAGCCCCCAGGTTCTTGAGGCGTGGCTCGGCGTACCGGCGTCACAGATCGAGCTGCTCGGGCTCTCGTTCACCCTCAACATCGCCGTACTGAAGACGGCCGTGTTCCTGAGCTGCGTCACCTCTCTCAACTTCATCGTTTCTGCGGCCAGCGGAGCCGCCTACAAATCGGCGTTCTACGACCCGCTCTTCATCGGTGCGCACACCGCCCTTGCCGTGCGCTCGGCCTACCTCGCGCTGCAGGCCTCCTCTCGGCCAGATACGCCCGGCGAATGCGATAAACTGCAAGTTTGACCTGCAATTGCCAAGGTGTAGTGTCGTCACTCGTGACTAACGAACCCAAGTCAGCGAAACGCTGGATCATCGGCGAACCGCTGCCTAGCCACAAGCTCGAAGGGCAACTTCTGCCCAAGCGCCTGGCGCTTCCCATCTTCGCCAGCGACCCGTTGTCGAGCGTGGCCTATGCGCCGCAAGAACTGCTCATGATCCTGCTCATCGGCGGGCTCGCGTTCTTCTCCTTCGCGCCGTGGGTGGCGGCGGCGGTGATCCTGCTGCTCGTCGTGGTCGTGGCTTCGTACCGGCAACTCGTGAAGGCGTACCCCTCTGGCGGCGGCGACTACGAGGTCGCCCACAAAAACCTCGGCGAGAAGGCCGGCCTCGTGGTGGCCTCGGCCCTGCTCGTCGACTACGTGCTCACGGTGGCGGTGTCGGTGGCCAGCGGTGTTGACAACATCATCTCGGCGATTCCCCAGCTGAACGGCTTTCGGGTCGAGTTGGCCATCCTTTTCGTCATCCTGCTTGCCGCCGTGAACCTGCGCGGGGTTCGCGAGTCGAGCAAGGCGTTCGCCATTCCCACCTACGTGTTCGTCGGCAGCGTGATGCTGATGATCATCGTCGGTCTCACCCGCACCGCGCTCGGCGGAGCCCCCGTGGCCGAATCGGCCGACTACGGGGTGAAGGCCGAAGGCCTGGGGCAGGTGGCGGTCATCCTGCTGCTGCTGCGGGCGTTCTCCAGTGGATGCTCGGCCCTCACCGGCGTCGAAGCCATCGCCAATGGCGTTCCCGCCTTTCGCCGCCCCAAGATTCAGAACGCCCAGAAGACCCTCGTGCTGATGGGCAGCATCGCCATCACCCTGTTCGCCGGGCTGGTGGCACTCGCGCTCATCTCCGGCGTGCACTACGCCGAGAATGCGTGTGACCTGATCGGCATGCAGAACTGCGCCAGCACACCGCAACGCAGCCTCATGGCGCAGGTGGCGTCGAGCGTGTTCGGCAACAACTCGATCATGTTCTACATCATTCAGGCCGCGACGGCCGCGGTGCTGCTGCTGGCAGCCAACACCGCGTTCAACGGGTTCCCCCTGCTCGGGTCGGTGCTCGCGAAAGACTCGTATGCGCCGAAGGCCATGCTCACACGGGGCGACCGGTTGGTGTTCTCGAACGGCATGATTCTGCTGGCACTCGCCGCCGCCGCCATCCTGCTGGTGTACCAGGCGTCGCTGACGAACCTCATCCAGCTGTACATCATCGGGGTGTTCGTATCATTCACCCTCGGCCAGACCGGCATGATCGTGCACTGGGTTCGGCTGCTGAAGTCGGGGGCGCCCGATCGTTCGGCGACCATCCGGAGCCTGACCATCAACTCGTTCGGCGCACTGCTCACGGGCGTGGTGCTCATTGTCGTGACCATCACGAAGTTCACGCACGGGGCGTGGCTGGTGTTCGTGATCATGCCGATTCTGTACATCTTCATGCTCGGCATCAACCGGTACTACCGAGACGTGAGCAAAGAGATCGAAGTCGACCCGGTGACCACATTCGGTGCCAAGGGCGACCACGCCATCGTGCTCGTGGGGCGCATGCAGAAGCCGGTGCTCAAGGCGCTCGACTACGCCATTGCCGCGCGGCACGACAGCCTCGAGGCCGTGCACATCTCGATCGACGAAGACCAGACCCGGCAGCTCGAGAAAGACTGGGCGCAGCAGAACATCGTGGTGCCGCTGCGCATCATCGACTCGCCCTACCGCGACGTGGCCGAGCCGCTCTGCGGGTACATCAAGAAGCACCGCCAGAAGTTCGGCGCTGAGGTCGTCACCGTGTACACGCCCATTTATATCGTGGGCCACTGGTGGGAGGGGCTGCTGCACAACCACAAGGCGCGTCGGCTCAACCGCCGGCTGATGCTGGTGCACGGGGTGGCCATCGCGCTCGTGCCGTGGCTGCTCGACTCGACCGAGCTCATCTACGGGCGCCGCTCGCGTCCGGTGCCCGGCCAGGAGCGGCGAGGTGAGCCGGTGCGGCCCGTTCCGCGGGTGCACACGCCCACGTCGCCGGGCAACGAGCAGTGGCCGCTCGACTGAACGGTGGCCGCGCGCACCGTGAGCCAGGTGCGCAGTCTGTGTAATCGTGCAGTTGCGAGGGCAGAATGCGCGGTCGCTCAACTGCTTCGGCGCGCAGGCGGCTCGGGATGCTGTGTGCGGGCTGTGCAGGCGCCATTGCCGCAGCTGGAGTGCGGCATCCGGAGCCGTATGGGCACGATCGCGCGCAGAGGAACGCCAGATACCGCGTGCTAAACTCACATGTAGTTTTTCAGGTATTCAACTCATCCGGGTGGCGTAATCCCCCGGCCCGAAAGGTGAGGGGGTCACGCATGGGGCGCGGCCGTCAAAAAGCTAAGCACACGAAGGTGGCGCGCGAGCTGAAATATTTCAGCCCCGACACCAATTACAGCGCGCTCGAACGCGAACTGGGCACGCACGCGGAGCCCGATTTCGCGGCCCTCGCCGCCAAGTACGACACCGGCGACTCCGACGACGAACTGGGTCTCAGCGACACGCTGGGTCTTGATGACGACGAAGACGATGACGATGACCTTCCTGGCGTCTACCTGCCGAACGACGAGCAGCGGCGCGCCTGAAGCGACCTGTTCGGCTGAGCACCTGTTCGGCTGGGCACCTGTTCGGCTGAGCGCGGCGGCTTTCAGTCTGTCGGGTGACCTGAGTTTTCGGGCCCTCTGACTGCGGTCGTATCGGCCTTGGTGAGCGCGGGATCGGTTGCAGTGGCGGCGGGCGCAGCCTGGGGCTCAGAAACCTCCGTCTCGGGGGGCGCGGTCTCGGGGGGCGCAGTCTCGGGCAACGCAGTCTCGGGCAACGCAGTCTCGGGTAGCGCCGTCTGGGCCTGAATCTCGGGGGGTGCGTAGCCGCCCTCGATACGCTCGATGCTGACGGTGCGTGCGTGCCTGCGGGTCGAACGGTCGATGAGCAGTGCCACAACGGCACCGAGCAGCATTCCGCCGATGATGAACAGCAGCGCCAGGAACCCGAAGATCTGCGCAGCGTTGAAGCCCTGCGGCTCCGGAAAGCTGAACGTCAGCACGAAAGCCACGATCACTCCGACAATGGCTCCGAGCACCGCGAAGCGGAAGTAGCGGGGTGAGCGCCGAATCGTGACGGTGTCGTCGCCGGCCACGGTCTCGGTCTCGGAGTCACCCGCGTTGGAGTCGTCGGTCGGAGTGCGGTCGGGATCAAGAGGAGTGGTACTCACCTCTCCATTGTCGCTCACCCGGCCGGAGGGGCGCCGCACGCGAGTTTCGCCGCGGCAGCGGGTTGGCATCCGCGACACTGTCGTTGCGGGTCAGCCGGCACGCAGTGGGTCGCTCTGGGCGATCCCTCAGCGCGGAGTCGGGACGGGCATCCGGTGACCGCACCCGCGCGCGGAGGATTGGGTCAGCGCAGGGTCGGAATGGGGAGATGGCCGGTGAGGTCAGCGCGCTGGCCGGAGGCGTGCACGCGGCCCGAGGCGATGCCGTCGGCCCAGGTGAGGGTGCCGGTGGCGAGGGAGAGCCAGGTTCGGGCGTCGGTCTCGACGACGTTCGGCGGGGTGCCGCGGGTGTGCCCTGGGCCTTCGATGCATTGCACCGCAGCGAACGGCGGAACCCGCACTTCGACGGTGTTGCCCTTCGCGCTCTCGGCGAGCACCTGAAGCGAATAGCGCACGGCGGTGGCGAGGGTGGCGCGGCTCACCTCGGTGGGTGGGATGCGGGGGTCGGCGTCGCCTGCGCCAGCCCGAGGGCGGGCCTCGGCGACCGCACTGCGGCCCTCGGCATCGGGAATTCGCGCTCTGACCACCCCTCAAGGCTAGCTCTCGCGCTGGGCTCAGTCGAATACCGGGTCGAGCCACACCGAGGGTGCGGTGGGTGTTCCGCCGATGGCACAGTGCACCGCACGGGGCCGGATGCCCGGGGCCGCGCCCCGCGAGGCGTCAGGCATGCCGGCAGCGGCGACCGAGATCGAGACCAGATACATCAGATACCTCGAGGGCGTGGCTGCGGGTGCGGGTGCGGGTGCGGGTGCGGGTGCGGGTGCGGGTGCGGGTGCGGCAGGATCTTGCAGCAGAAGCACCTCGTCGTCGAGCACCGGAGCGAGGTCTTCGTCTGAATAGGGTGTGCCGGGCATTGTGGCGGCAGCGCGGCACGCGACGAACAGCGACGCGCGCGACCAGCCGTTCTCGAATGTCTCGGCGCGCGGGCCGAGTGTTGCTCCTGCAGCGACACAGACGATCACCAGAAGGCTGACCCCGGGCATCCGGGCCCGGCTCGTGAGAGCGGTGCGGAGAAGTGAGACCGGCGTGCGGGTCTCACGTGTTCGCATGAGTCTCACTTCGTGGGGCGGGGATGGCACGACCAGAGCTGGCAGGCGGGCGGAGTGGTTCGCGAGGCGGCGCGTGGGGTGGAGCGCCGCCCCGCGAAGGAGTGTTCGTGCGGCGAGAGGTAGGGGGTGCCCGCCGCCGCACGAAGGGTGTTCGTGCGGTGGGGGTAGGGGGGTGCCCACCACCGCACGAAGGGGTGTTCGCTCGCCGCCCGGCGGGGGGAGCCGCCCGGCGAGCGAAGGGTGTTCGTGCGGTGACCGGTAGGGGGTGCCTGCCACCGCACGAAGTGTGTGGTGCCCGTGCGGCGGGAAACTCGGGGGGAAACTACCCGCCGCACGAAGCGCGTGAGGCCTGCAAAGCGCCTCACATAGAGAAGAGAGTCGCCAACGGCCTCCGCATTACGCGACTTTCGAAAAAGTTTTCAGAAATGTTTGAAAGCCCGATGGCCGGTGGCCGGGCGAGGGCCGGGCGACGGTGGGGCGCTCACCCTAGAATCGTCGAGTGAAGATTCTTGTTCTCGGCTCCGGTGCTCGCGAGCACGCCATCGTCATCGCACTGCTCAGCGAGGCCGGGCGCGGGGGCGAGGCGCATGAGATCGTGGTCGCTCCGGGCAACGCCGGTATCGCGGCCGACGCGCCCGTCGCCGATCTCGACCCGACCGACCCGCAGGCGGTCACGAACTTCGCCCTCGAGCACGACATCCAGCTCGTCGTGGTGGGCCCAGAGGCGCCGCTCGTCGCCGGGGTCGCCGACGCCCTCCGCACCCGCGGCATCGCCGTGTTCGGCCCCGGCAAGGCCGCCGCCGCGCTCGAAGGCAGCAAGACGTTCGCGAAGCGCATCATGGATGCGGCCGGTGTTCCCACCGGCCGTGCCCTCCGCGCCGCCACGACCGCCGACGTCGAGCGTGCCCTCGACGAGTTCGGGGCACCCTACGTGGTCAAGGCCGACGGTCTCGCCGCCGGCAAGGGAGTGCTCGTCACCTCCGACCGCGCCGCCGCCCGCGCGCACGCCGGCACCTGGCTCGCTCACGGCGACGTGCTCTTCGAAGAGTTCCTCGACGGCCCCGAGGTCTCGCTGTTCTTCCTCAGCGACGGCCACACCGTTCTGCCGCTCTCGCCCGCGCAAGACTTCAAGCGCCTGCTCGACGGCGACGAAGGCCCCAACACGGGCGGAATGGGCGCGTACTCCCCGCTCCCGTGGCTGAACGACGAGTTCGAGAGCGAAGAAGACTTCGTGAACGAGGTGCAGGTGTCGATCGCCCTGCCGACCATTCGCCAGCTC
Organism: Subtercola sp. RTI3; assembly: GCF_035018625.1. Taxonomy (NCBI): domain Bacteria; kingdom Bacillati; phylum Actinomycetota; class Actinomycetes; order Micrococcales; family Microbacteriaceae; genus Subtercola; species Subtercola sp. RTI3. The sequence continues at coordinate 9,228 of NZ_JASJXO010000066.1, forward strand.
GCGCAGGAGGGCACGCCGTTCATCGGGCTGTTGTACTGCGGGTTGATCCTCACGAACGACGGAATCCGCGTGATCGAATTCAACGCGCGCTTCGGCGACCCCGAGACCCAGGTGGTGCTGCCTCGGCTGGTCACCCCGCTCAGCGAGCTTCTGCTCGCGAGCGCGGCCGGAACCCTCGCCGGGCATCCGACACCCGTCTTCTCACCCGACAGCGCCGTGACCGTGGTGCTCGCGAGCGAGAACTACCCCGAGACTCCCCTCGTGGGCCGCGAGATCACTGGTCTCGACGAGGCCGCGCGCGTCGAGGGCGTGCACGTTGCCCATGCTGCGACGGCGGTTCAGGATGCCCGTCTCGTCTCCACCGGAGGCCGCGTGCTGAGCGTGGTGGCCCTCGGGCACGGTTTCGGCGAGGCCCGCGCGCGGGCGTATGAAGCGCTCGGGCGCATCACGCTCGCGGGGGCGCAGTACCGCACCGACATCGCCGCGCGGGTTGCGGCGGCCGAAGGTGGCGCGGCGGGTGATGCCGCGGGCGTCAGCATCGGCGGCGTCGGCGTCGCTGGATTCAGCGCCGGTGTAGGTACGGCGAGTGGCGTCGCTGCCGCGGAGACCAATGCTTTTGGGGGCGGTGTGAGCGAGCAGACTGCCGCACCGATCGACGGCTGGCGCCATGTGTATTCGGGCAAGGTTCGTGACCTGTATGTTCCGGCTGGCGCCTCGTCGTTGGCCGATGCGAGTGCCGTGCTGGTCGTGGCGAGCGACCGGGTGAGCGCGTTCGACTTCGTGCTCGAACCCGGAATCCCCGGCAAGGGCGAGCTGCTCACCAGCCTCAGCACGTGGTGGTTCGACCAGCTCGACGGGTTCGCGAACCACCTGATCGCGCGCGCTCCGGGCGCCGCAGGCACAGCAGACACTGCAGACACCGCGCGCACCGAGCCGACCGCTGCCGCCGATACCAGCGCCACCACCGCCCCGGGCACCACCGCCATCCCCGCCGTACCCGCAGGGGTCGCCGCGCGGGCGATGCTCGTGAAGCCGCTCGACATGTTCCCGATCGAGTGCGTCGTGCGTGGCTACCTCGCCGGCAGCGGCTGGGCCGAGTACCAGGTGAGCCAGAGCGTCTGCGGAGTCAGCCTCCCGGCCGGCCTCAGCGACGGCGACCGCCTGCCCGAACCGATCTACACGCCCGCCTTCAAGGCCGAGCAGGGCGAGCACGACGAGAACATCACCTATGAGCGCACGGTTGAGCTGGTGGGAGAGCAGGTCGCGGCCGAGCTGCGACGGCTGTCGCTCGAGGTCTATGCCCGGGCATCCGGAATCGCCGAAGCTCACGGCGTGATTCTCGCCGACACCAAGTTCGAGTTCGGCGCCGACCGTAGCACCGGCGAGATCACGCTCGCCGACGAGGTTCTCACCAGCGACTCGAGCCGGTTCTGGGATGCCGCGGCCTACGACTCGGGCGAACGCACCGCGAGCTTCGACAAGCAGATCGTGCGCAACTGGCTCGCCGCGAACTGGAACAAGCAGGGCACTCCCCCGCTGCTTCCCGCCGCCGTCGTGGCCCAGACGGCCGCCCGCTATCGCGAGCTGATCGCCCGACTCACGGCCTGAGGCCGGGGCCCGCGCCGCCATCCTGCGACTGACAACGCACTCGGCGGCCCCCGTTCAATCCGACCCGCTGAGGGCGGCGGTGTGAACGAGGGCCGCCGATTCAGTGATCTTCGAGTAAGAGGTCAGACCGCGTACGCGCCGACGAGGCGCACGGCGCCACCGTTGACGCCCTTGGCGCCCTGCTCGAAGCCGGTGACGTCGCGGGGGGCGGTGCTGACGGCACCGACCTGCCAGGTGCGGATGCCCGCCGCCTCGATGCGCGCCGCGACAGCCGCTGACTGCGACGCCGAGACGACCGCGATCATGCCGATGCCGAGGTTCCAGGTGCCCTCGGCGCTCTCAAGGGTGGAGCCGGCCCAGTCGCTCAGCACACGGAAGACGGGCAGCGGCGCCCAGGTCGAACGGTCGACCTCGACCCACGAGCCGATCGGCAGCACCCGCGCGAGGTTCGCCGCGATGCCGCCACCGGTGACATGGCTCAGCGAGTGGATCGCCCCGGCGAGGGCCGGGTCATCCAGAACCGCCAGCAACGGCGAGGTGTAGAGCCGGGTCGGCACGAGCAGCGCCTCACCGACCGTGACGCCAGCCGCGCCGGCAGCACCGGCACCAGACCCGCCGCCCGCCGCCTCGCCGCTGAGGTCGGCCGAGACGGAGGTGTAGGAGACACCCGCGCCGGCCAGAATGTGGCGCACGAGGGAGAACCCGTTGGAGTGCAGCCCGCTCGACTCGAGCGCCAGCACCACGTCGCCATCGGTGACGCGCTCGGGGCCGAGCAGGGCATCCGCCTCCACGACACCCGTGGCAGCACCGGCCACGTCGTAATCGTCAGGCCCGAGGAGCCCCGGATGCTCGGCCGTCTCGCCCCCGACGAGTGCGGTGCCCGTGGCAGAGCATGCCCGCGCGATGCCTGCGACGATGTCGGCGATGCGGGCCGGAACCACTTTTCCGCACGCGATGTAGTCGGTCATGAAGAGGGGCCGGGCGCCGACCACGACGATGTCGTCGACCACCATTCCCACGAGGTCTTGCCCGATGGTGTCGTGCTTGTCGAGCGCCTGGGCGATGGCGACCTTGGTGCCCACGCCGTCGGTCGAAGTGGCCAGCAGGGGCTTCGTGTACGACTTCAGCGCCGACACGTCGAACAGCCCGGCGAAGCCGCCGAAGCCGCCCACCACGTTGGGGCCGTGCGTGGCCGAGACGGCCGCTTTCATCAGTTCGACCGCCAGGTCGCCCGCGTGAGTGTCAACGCCGGCTTCGGCATAGCTGTTCGTCATGCGTCCATTGTCGCAGCCCCCGCCGCGGCGTGCGTGGCACGCAGACGAGGGTCGTGCGAGCGACCGGGCCCGGGCATCCGGTGCCGCCGCGGCCGTAGACTAGAGAACGGCCTATTTCTCTACCCGTCTGGAGCCCGCCTGCATGTGCGGCATCGTTGGCATCGTTTCGTCTGAGCCCGTCAATCAACTCGTCTACGACTCGTTGCTGCTGCTGCAGCACCGCGGCCAAGACTCGACGGGCATCGCGACCGCCGACCGTGACACCTTTCACGTGATCAAGGCGAAAGGGCAGGTGCGCGAAGCTTTTCGCACGCGCGACATGCGTTCGCTGCTCGGCACGATGGGCCTCGGTCACGTGCGCTACGCCACGCACGGCAATGCCGCGAGCGAGCAGGAGGCTCAGCCGTTCTACGTGAATGCGCCGTACGGCATCATCCTCGTGCACAACGGAAACCTGACGAACACGCGCGAACTGACGCAAGAACTGTTTCACATCGATCGTCGGCACCTGAACACCGATTCTGACACCGAGCTGCTGCTGAACATCCTCGCGCACGAGCTCCAGGCGCAGGTCTCGGGCCTCGACCTCGACCCCGAGCAGGTCTTCACCGCAGTGTCGCGCGTGCACGAGCGCGTCGAAGGTTCGTACGCAGCCATCTCGATGATCGCCGGCCACGGGCTGCTCGCGTTTCGCGACCCGTTCGGCATTCGCCCGCTCACCATCGGCAAGCGCGTGCTCGAGTCGGGCCGCGACGAGTGGGTCGTCGCCAGCGAGTCGCTCGTCATGGAGAGCCTCGGCTACGAGGTCGTACGCGATGTGGCACCGGGTGAGGCCGTCTTCATCTCGATGAGCGGTGAGATGTTCTCGAAGCAGTGCGCTCCGGATGCCCGGCTGATTCCCTGCGCGTTCGAATTCGTCTACCTCGCCCGCCCCGACTCGGTGCTTTCGGGCATCTCGGTCTACGAAGCCCGCCTGCGTCTCGGAAACCGTCTCGCCGACACCGTCGCCCAGTGGGCGCCCTCTGGCGACATCGACGTGGTCATGCCCATCCCCGACTCATCCCGCCCCGCCGCTATGCAGGTGGCGCAGAAGCTCGGCATCGAGTACCGCGAAGGGTTCTACAAGAACCGCTACGTTGGCCGAACGTTCATCATGCCCGGCCAGGCCGTGCGCAAAAAGTCGGTGCGCCAGAAGCTGAACGCCATGTCGACCGAGTTCAAAGGCAAGAACGTACTCATCGTCGACGACTCGATCGTGCGCGGAACCACCTCGAAGGAGATCGTCGACATGGCCCGCCAGGCCGGCGCCAACAAGGTCACCTTCGCCTCGGCCGCGCCGCCCGTGCGCTTCCCGCACGTGTACGGCATCAACATGCCGTCGCGTGACGAACTCGTCGCTCACAATCGCAAGATTCCCGAGATCGCGGCGTACATGGGCGCCGACCACCTCATCTACCAGGAGGTCGCCGACATGCAGGCGGCCATCATCGAGGGCTCCTCAGTCGAGTCACTCGAGATGAGCTGCTTCACGGGTGACTACGTCACCGGCACCGTCACGCCCGAGTACCTCGCCTGGGTGGAGCGCACGCAGAACTCGTAGGCGCCCGCCCGCCGCCTCACCTCCCTCCAATTTGGAGTTCTGGAAGGCGAGGGCAGGCGCGAGAGTCAGGCCAGGGCGGGGGCCGGGAGGTTCGGGGCCCAGCCGAAGGCGGGGGCCACGTGCAGGGCGATCTGCTCGAGCAGGTGCGCGTTGTAGTCGACGCCGAGTTGGTTGGGAACGGTGAGCAAGACGGTGTCGGCCGCCTGAACGGCAGCGTCGGCGGCGAGTTCCGCCGCGATGACGTCGGGTTCACCGGTGTACGAGCGCCCAAACCGGGCAAGACCGCCGTCGAGGTGGCCGACCTGGTCTTGCGCATCACTGCCAGAACCCGAACCGAAGTACCGTCGATCGAGGTCAGTGGTGATCGGAATCACGCTGCGCGAGATCGACACCCGCGGCTCGCGCTTCCAGCCCATCTTCGCCCAGGTCTCGCGGTACAGAGCGATCTGTTCGGCCTGCAACTCGTCGAACGGGATGCCCGTGTCTTCGGTGAGCAGCGTCGAGCTCTGCAGATTCATGCCCTGCTCGGCCGCCCAGACGGCGGTCGCGCGGGTGCCTGACCCCCACCAGATACGGTCGCCGAGCGTGGGCGACTGCGGCTCGATGGCGAGGGGCGTGGTGGAGCGGCTCATCTGAGGGTTCGGCCGGGCAACGCCGGCGCCAGCGATGGCGGCGCGAAAGATCTCGGTGTGCTTGCGGGCCAGGTCGGCATCCGTCTGCCCTTCGGTGGGCACGTAGCCGAACAGCTCCGAGCCGCGGAGAGCAGTCTCGGGCGATCCCCGGCTCACGCCGAGCTGCAGTCGTTCGCCACTGATGAGGTCGGCCGCGGCCGCATCCTCAGCCATGTAGAGGGGGTTCTCGTACCGCATGTCGATGACCGCGGTACCGAGTTCGATGCGCGACGTGCGCGCACCCATCGCGGCGAGCAGCGGAAACGGCGAGGCCAGCTGCCGGGCGAAGTGATGCACCCGAACATAGGCTCCGTCGATGCCGAGTTCTTCGGCAGCCACGGCAAGGTCGATGCTCTGCAGCAGCGCGTCTCTGGCCGTGCGCGCCTGTGAGCCGGCCACCGGCTGATAGTGGCCGAACGACAGGAATCCGATGCGTTTCTTCATGACCGGTACAGCGCCGGGAAGGGCCGGGGTATTCCCATTTGAATGCATTTGCATACAAAAGGTGAGCACCCCGGCCCAGCGGTCTGGCGAACTCCGAAACTACACGCCCGAGGTGCGGCGACGACGACGCAGGCTCAGGATGCCCACACCCACCAACAGCAGGGCCAGCCCACCCCAGAGCGGGGTGACGTCGGCTCCGGTCGAGGCGAGAGACCCGGCCGCTCCGGCCGACCCCGCTGCCGCGGAGTATCCGTCACAGTTCGTGCTGGCTCCGAGCGGCGCGCTGATCGTGAGGGAGTCAAGGGCCTGCCCTGCGGTGTAGAAACCACCGAACGCGGTGGCTCCCGATGCGGTGAGCGTGGTGGGGGCATCCACCCACCGTGCTCGGCCACCGGCGACCTGGGCTGAGGCCGACGACAGGTCGATGCTCGCCAGGCTCACGGTGCCGTTGACGCCGGAACCCTGCAGGGCTTTCGAGGCGACATCGGCCACGAGCACGGCCGAGGAGGCCGAGAGAATCTGTACCCGCGGGTTGGCGATGGCCAGGTCGAGCGCGCCGGCGTGGCCGGTGAAGTGCACCGACCCGCCGAACGAGACGAGGCCGCGCGAGTCTGACGCGTTGAACGTGCCGGTTCCGCCCGACCAGGTGAAGCCGTCACCCGCAGAGACTCCGCTGGTGGCGATGTTGCCCTTGGCGATGGGCCCCGTGATGTAGCTCACGAAGCTCTGCTTGACACCCCACGTGAGCGTGGCGCCGCTGACGATCTGAGCGACGCAGACCGGCTGCACGGGGGCGGCCACCACGGTGCCGTCACCCGTGAGAACGGGCTGCAGCGGCGTGGGCGCGGTGGGCACGGTGACGGGTGGCGTGACCACGGGGGGCACCACGACCACGGGTGCGTTGAGACCGTAGCTGAAGCTCACAGGGTCGGTCGCCACGCTCTGGTACTGGCTCCATCCACCCGGCTGAAGCACCGACGAGAAGATGCCGGAGAGGTTGCTGAAGACCAGGCGGCCGTTGGCATCGGTTGTCGACGACGAGTTTGCCAGCGTCGCAACGTCGATGCGGGCGAGGCTGCTGAGCCCGACCGTGTCAGACGTCGAGGTCTCGGCGCTCAGCACGACGGTACCGTCGGCCGCGAACGTGACCCACGGGTTCTGCAGGGCGATGTCGAAACCGTGCGAGGCGTTCGCGAAGTCGACCGAGCCCTGGTATTTCAGGGTGCCGACGCCGGTGACCGGGTCGTATTCCGCCGCCGGCCCGGTGGTCGCTGCCAACCCAGCGGAGCCGGCTGACCCCGCCGGCGCCTGGCTGAACGAGAACAGCCCGTCAGCGCCGACCGTGGCGCCGCCTGCTGCGGTGACGGTCGCGCCGAACATCGTCAGGTACGTGCGCCACGAGTCTTTGAATCCCCAGACCAGCGACCCTGCCGTGCCGACCGGCTCGGTGGGAGCCACCGCGGCCGTCCACTGAACCGCGAGAGGCGACGGCGGCTTGGTGGCCTGCGCTGCCGAGGTGCCCGAGCTGTAGTAGAACGCGCGGATGCTCGTCGGCACCTGGAGCACGAAAGCGTTGCTCCACGCGTTGGTGTAGGCGACTCCGGCGGAGACCGACCAGGTGCCGGGGGCGGTGGTGCCGGCGAAATCGAGGGAGTAGCTCGTCGAACCGGTGGTGCCGAACGTGGGCAACACGGCCCCGGTGAGGGTGGCGACCACGAGGCGGGTGCCCCGGGCATCCGGAGCCGCACTGGTGGTGACGGTGGCCGACCATGCTCCGGCTCCGCTGGCGTCGACCGCGAGGCTCGGGTCGGTGAGCTGAACCCACGCGTCGGCGATGCCGGGGTACGCGAGAACACGGATGCTGCCGGTGAAGTCGATCACGGCGGCCCCCGAATCGTAGGTGGCCGTGCCGCCGGTGAGCGCGAAGGTCTGCCCGTTCACGGCGATGTTTCCCGTGGCCGTTTTGACCCAGGCGCTGCTGTAGGCCGAGTAGTCCCAGTTCGCCGAGATGCCGGCCAGGGTCTTCGCGTCGCTGCCGGGCGCCTGCACGGACTTCACTGTCGTGTCGACCACGCCGTAGTTGGCGGTGGTGGTCACCGTTGAAGCGATGAAGGCACTGCGGGCGGCGGGAGCGAACGCTGCCGTGAAGGTGTGGCCTCCCGCCGTGAGAGCCGTGAGAGGCGTGAGAGGCAGCGTTGCCACGCCGCCGGTCACCGGCGCGGTGCCTGTCTCTTATACACATCT
>NZ_JASJXO010000067.1:0-15881 GCF_035018625.1 Subtercola sp. RTI3
CGAGCTGACCGCCGCCTAAGCTAAAACCACTGACCTGCACGGTAAAGCGAAAGCACACCACTCAGCGGGACGTGACCTGAAAGACAGCGACCAGGTCAAAAACAAAGGGGGAAGTCATGGCGTTGGTCGACGACGAGAAATTCAAGGCGGCGGTGAGCAGCATCGAGCCGCGCGCCGATCGAGAGACTGATGACGAGATCCTCTCTCGTACTTTCGTCGATACCGGAATCCTTCCCCAGCTCGCGAACACCAATAACCAAATCCTCTATGGTCGACGAGGCACTGGGAAATCACACGTCCTCAGAGTGCTGGGGCTACAGATCGAAAAGACCGCTCCCAGGACAACGCTATACATCGATCTGCGGGTCCTTGGGAGCGCCGGCCTCATGACTGAGTTCAGTCGGCCGTTGGCAGACCGGTGCGTAGCCGTTTTCAAGGATATTCTCTCGTTAATCCAGGGGCAGCTGATGGACATCGTTACGCGACCTGAGTCCGACGGGGCAGGCCTGCAAGAGGTTTCCGAATTGGAAGATGTAATACGAGCCAAGAGTGTTTCGGTTGCCGAACGAGATATCAGTCAGCGCACGAAACAAACGACAGATTCCGGCGTCCAAGCAGGCATTGGAGCGAGCGGTCTGCCTAGCGCACAACTCCACGCGAACGATGGCAGCGAGGATGAAAAGACGGTCAGTCACACGGAAGCCCTCCGCGACACGATTGTCTTTGCCGAAGTCGCCCAGCAACTTGATGTCGCGTTGAAAGCACTAAGCATTTCTAATTTGTACGTGCTCATCGATGAGTGGACAGCGATCCCTGCGGATCTTCAGCCCTACATCGCCGAGTTCTTACGACGCGCGTTTATCCCGGTCAAGCGCATCACTCTGAAGATTGCAGCATTGGAATATCGCTCGCGATTCTCAATCCCTGCCGAAGGAGGAAGCGTTGTCGGTTTTGAACTCGGCCCGGATGTCTCAGCAAATCTCGATCTCGATGATTACTACGTTTACGATAGGAATCCCGCACACGTTGTCGACCTGTTCCTGGAGGTGCTCCGAAAGCACCTCGACGCCGAGCTTCCGAAAGGGTATTTGGAATCTCTAGGGATTAACTCGGGCGCGGCTTTCAGACGAGATCTGTTTACTGAGCAGGCTACGTTCACTGAGCTTGTGCGAGCTGGAGAGGGGGTGGTCCGAGATTTCATCGGCGTTTTCACGGCCGCCTATTTCAGAGCAGTTCGAGAAGGCAAATCGAAGATCGACCTCAACTCTGTTGAGGAAGCCGCACGCGCTTGGTACGAGACGGATAAATCAACGACTCTCTCGCACGAGCAATCCGAGGCACTGCACCTGATCATCAACGAAGTCATTGGATCTCGACAAGCAAAGATGTTCATGCTCGCTCGCGAGCACAACGATGACCCCATGGTCCAATCCTTGTTCGACCTCAGGCTTCTTCACCTTGTATCGCGGGGCTACAGCGACAAAGAGAACCCCGGGCTGCGGTACAACATCTATGCCCTGGACTACGGCACTTACGTCGACTTGAAGCGTACGAAGAGTGAGCCGGAGGGAATTACCGGTCCTGACACCGAGATCGATCCGACTTCTGAGCGAATCGTCCCATTTGCCGACAAGCGCAGCATCCGACGAATTATCCTTGACCCGGCCGTATTTAAGAAAATTCAACCGGCTGTCCAAAGTAGTGCGACAGCCATTGAGGGTATGTACTAGCAATTGTCCACATCGACTAGTCCGCTTCGCCCGGTGGTCGAGATGCCGCGCGAGGTCAACACCCTCGTATACCGACTTTCCAGTGGCGGCTACGTCCTCGGCGAGAGCGCACCAGCCTGATTCGCAGGGGCCTACGAAGAAAGTAACGGGGGGGGGTGGTCGAACCGCTCCGACAGCCGCACCGCCCGCTGGAATTACCCATCGCGCGGCTGCGACACCCCCTTACAAGCTCTGTGCGGACTGCCACGACGCGAAATATCGCAGGGGCCGACGATCCAATAACACATCAATAGCTGAGCCGGTGGAACACATCACGTTGTAGTCCAGCATTTCGTGCACCATCACCTGCAGCTCGTCATCGAAAACGCCGTCCACAGCGAGCCGAACTATTTCTCGGCCAATACCGCCCAGAATGTCGGCGATCTGCACACGGGAGTCACCTCTCGAGTCGACCATGCGTATGCCTCGAAGATTGGGCTCCGGAAGAGCAACCGGACCAATCGACAATGGCGCGCGGACAGCCTCGACAATTTGTGCTCGCAGCTCGTCGGTCAACCCGCTGTACTGATCCGTAACCAACTCAAACGGCACATCTCCAAGCCGCATCCCCCAGTTGCGCGCAACCGAGCTAAGCGTAAAAGCCATCGGATCCATCTCGCGCAGCCCAAAGGGACTAGCATCCTCATATTCCGCAGCAAAATAGCGAGCCGCCCAAATTTCGTCGAGAATATTCCCCACCTGACGATTGGTACAGGAAAAGCGCGCGAGAACTAGCGCATCGAAAAATGGTTTTGCCGTCGGCGACTGGGTTCCCTCTCGCGCATAAATGCGCACGAGATCATTGAAAGACCTCAGAAGCCCATCCCACACCTGCCGTCCAACCGCGCTCGGCCCCTTGGCATGGAAAAAGTCGGCCAGCTCTCGCCCACCGCCGGAACCAGCAATATCTTGACCTTCACTACTCGCCTTCTGCGCAACAGTTATTTCAAGCAACCTTGCAACCACGAAATAAGACTTCTCGACAAGATTGATGTTGCCCGTCAGGTCAGACGATCCCATCGCCGCCAGAAGAGCAGGTCTATTCCTCGACGCCAGAGCAGTTTTCGACTTCACCTCAGGGGATTGCGCCCTCATCGAACTGCGGACCATGTCCATGAACTCAGTCGCCGCATCCATTGCAACGCTGACGCTGGCGTGCACGAAAACGGCATGCTGGCTCAGCATCAGATTCTCACCCTCAGAACCCGACTCATCACAAGCAATCGACAAAACAGTCTCGCCCGTCACAACAACTCCACTCCCCCACTGATCTGCAATTGCTTTGCCGCGCACCAGGATTACAAGTGGGGGCGATCAGTGCAGCAGCCCCCGACCGTTGCATACGCTCCATGTGGCCTTGCCCCCGGTTGGTGGACACGGGGTTATGCGGCGAGTTGAACTTCCGCTTGCTGGTTTGAGTATCGCAGTTCGAAGTCGACGGGTGTGACGTTGCCGATTTGTGAGTGTCGGCGTCGGCGGTTGTAGCGGTCCTCGATCCACGCACCGACGTCACGAGTGGCGCGGGCTCGGGTGGGCCACATACGACGGTAGTAGAACTCGGTTTTCAGTGTCGCGAAGAAGCTCTCGGCCATTGCGTTGTCCCAGCAGATACCGGTCAATCCCATCGACCGCGTGATGCCGTTCTTGGCCGCAAAATCGGTGATCTGTTCAGATGCATATTGGGTGAATTCAATCGGTCGTTGTGAAAGATCACCTTCGCCGGCCTGTCACCGCGGAGCGTGAGTGCCATCGTGAGGGCGTCTTGGATGAGGTCGGTGCGCATATGATCCGCGATAGCCCAGCCGATCACCCGGCGGCTGTGCGCGTCGATCACGGTCGCGAGGTAAACCCATCCTTCCCACGTCCGAAGATACGTAATGTCGCCGACCCAAACCTGGTTCAAAGCCCCAGTATCCCACTGGCGTTTCACCGCATCAGCGGGGTACGCGTCCGCGCGGTCGATGATCGTGGTGGTGCGCCATTTCTTCGGGCACACCCCCACCAGGCCGAGCCTGCGCATGGTCTTCGCGACGGTTTTGCGGGAGATGATTTCGCCGTCAGCGCGGAGATCGGCGAGGATCCTGGGCGACCCGTAGACCTCGTCGGAATCGCCGTGGAACCAGCCCACTTTCGCCTCCACGACTTCCTGCCGGATCGCCCTTTTCGACGGCAGACGACCCAGCCAGGCGTAGTACCCGGACCGGGAGACGTGGAGCAGGCGAACCATCCGGACGATACTGTAATTGTTCTTCTCCACCCGCATCAGCTCGAACGCTTCCCGTTCGAATCCGACGCTTCCTGGGCGAAGAAGATGGATGCTTTTTTTAGAAACGCCCGATCCAATTTCAGGTCAGCGTTCTCTTTCCGAAGCCTCGCCAGCTCGGACCGCTCGGACTCCGTGACCACCGCCGTATTATCGTCGCTGCGGGCCTTGAACAACAGCACCCACCGCCCCAACGACGCCTCGTTGATACCGAGCTCCCGCGCGACCGTAGCGACCGGCCTGCCCGTGTTGATAACGAGCTTCACGGCCTCGTCTTTGAACTCAGGAGTGAACTCCCGACGCGACTTTCCCATAATGAACATTCTCTCTTGTGAGGTGTCCACCAAACCGGGTCAAGGCCAATGGTAGGGAGAAGAGAGACCCGAGAACAGAAAACCTCGCCTGGGCGCCATCCAGTGACGAATCTCCCAACGAGAGTCCGGATCCCGCTAACCCAGCCCGATCAGCGAATCGCACCTACCTGGCTGGTCCGCCAGTCTCGCAACCTAAGTGTCTCGAAACCCATGCGATCCAAGACGGTACTGCGTCTAACCGCGCCACGGAGCGATCACAGAACACCGCCATTTACTGATCAACTCCACAGTAGGTTTCGGGTCAGAGTTTCGGGTCGTCGAGCGTCGGCGTGTCGGGACCGCCGACGACTACCCACCAGGTCACCTCGGAAACCATCGTTATCGGTGTCATTTTTCGAAGTCGCCTGCACAAATGCCCGAAGTCGCCTGCACAGCTCGTTCCGATCGACGACGGACTTGCCTCAATTCCCGTAAGCCGAACCCTTTGCGGGACGGGGGCGGGGTGAGCGTGGAGTCGCCACCCTCAGTTTTGCGGCGGACGGTGAGAAACGCAGCGTGTTGACTTCAGCTGTAGTCGGCGCTGACTGTGCGGGCGATGCCATCGAGCCGGATCGTGTTGCCGTGCGGGACAATCCACTGCGGTCTGGTGTGTCCGAATGGCACTCCGACGCAGATCACGGCTTCGAAGTTATATCGGGCGGCGCCCGCTCGATAATCGCTGCGATCACTTCGCTCTTGGCATTGGCGTATGCATTCATATCGTCAAAACCCTGCTGCAGCAACGCTCGCTTTGCCCTTCCTACAACGCGCGGTCGTCTGCATCCGTGCGGAGACGATTGCGCAATAGGCGGTAGTTGTCTGCAGCCTGGTCGCCCCGTTGCAGGATGTGGGTAAGCACATCGCGTGCGCACCAAGCGATGGCCAGGCTCACGAATGCGCAACTCATAACCCGCGGCCACGAGCGGAATAAAATAGTCCTCCTCCGCAGTGACATCATCGACCGTGACCACGATGTCAACAATTGGCTTAGCTGCCAGTCCGGGAACCGCAGTCGATCCGATGTGTTCGACCTCGACTGCCGCCGGCCCAAGCACGTCCCACAATCGTGCCTGATGTTCAAGAAAAATACTCACCCAGCCCTCGTAATACCCAACCAATTCGAGATGCCGCTTTTCAGATCCGCCGACAAGCTCGATTCCTTCAACGTCTTTGCGCCGGCGTCCAAGATTGTTCACCATTTGGCCACCCTTCCCTCGAGACGTTGTCTTCCGCCCAATAAACCGTCTTGCCGTCTCTCAGCCCATGGGTTGCGAACGTCTCTTGACGGTCGTGGATCAGTGCCTCGGATGATGATTTCGAGCGCAGAGTGGTCGATTGTTGCTTGGCTATGCCGTGGTCGCAACCCCGTGAAGCGGCGCGAGAGCAGTGTCTAGGGCGGCTTCCAGCGGCCAGGCAGAGCCCTCAGGCTGACTAAGTAGGAGACCACCCTGGATCGCGGCAAGGATGACGGTCGCGATCCTCTCCGAATCGGCCAGCTTGTCCACTGTTCCAGTGCTCTGCATTCTCTGCACGCCTTCGGCCAATGCTCCACGCCAAGCGCGCATGCTCTCCGCAATGATGCTCGCTAGTTCAGGATCGGTCATCGCAGCCTGCGTCGCGAGCGAACCGATCGGGCAAGCCCAGCGACCTCGGCCAATGTAATACTCCACAAGCAGGGCGCGCCACCGCTCCCACGACTCCCACGACCCGAGGTCATGGATCTCCGGCTCCTGCGCTTCCAGCAGCTGGCGTCCCTCCCAATCGGCGACCTCACGCACCAACTCCGCTTTGCCGCCAGGAAAATAGTGGAACAGCTGACTCTTGCTGGTCAGCGTTGCAGCTCGCACCGTGTCGAGTGTGGTGCCGCCGATTCCCGAGGCGAGGATCTGCTCGCCCGTGGCCTCGATGATCCGCTGACGGGTGATACGTCCCCGCTCAGTAATCTTCGCTGTTTCCATAACTTCAATCTAGCTTATTGGACCATGAGGTCCAGTATGTGCTAGGAATGGACCATGAAGTCCAATACAGAAGTCCTCGAGTCCCTTCCAATTGATTTTCGTCTCGCCGGGCGCACTGCGATCGTCACAGGCTCCAGCAGTGGCATTGGTGAGGCCATCGCTCGAGTGCTTGCAGCATCCGGAGCCACCGTCGTCGTCCACGGCCGTGATGCAGGCCGCGCTCAGGCGGTCGCAGACACAATTGTCGCCGCAGGGGGAGCTGCTCATGTTGTGGCAGCTAATCTGGCCGGAACTTACGACGATCTCCGCACATTCGCCCGCACGGCGACACAAGTGCTCGGTGGCCATGTCGACATTCTCGTCAACAATGCCGGTATCTATCCGGCACCGCCAACGGTCGGCCTCTCCGACACCGACCTCGACGCGATCCTGGCCACAAATGTGCGTGCACCCCACGTGCTCGTCGCCGAACTCGCCCCCGCCATGGCCGAGCGGGGCACCGGATCGATCGTGAATGTCGGCTCGTGGATGTCTCGCGTCGGCGTTCCTTTCGGTGCCATGTACACCGGATCAAAAGCGGCCATCGAGCAGATGACCCGCACCTGGGCGGCAGAGTTCGGGCCCAGCGGCGTCAACGTTAACACTGTTGCACCCGGTGCGACGAGCACACCGGGCAACGCCGACAGCGCGGAAGTACTCGCAGCAATGACCGCCGCCACCGCCGCCGGCCGACCTGTGCGCCCGGTTGACATCGCCTTCGCGGTTCGTTATCTCGCATCGGATGAGGCATTGTTCGTGCACGGCACTGTGCTTGATGTCGATGGCGGGATCGTCAACACCCGGGTCGGCTGATGGCGGACAACACTTTCGGTCCGGACTCCACCGCACTCGACGTGGTCGACGGCCTTGACCTCGTCGGCAGGTCTGCGATCGTGACCGGGGCGAGCTCTGGCATCGGCGTCGAGACGGTGCGGGCACTCGCATCCGCCGGCGCCAGCGTCACCCTCGCGGTCAGAGACACCATTGCTGGCGAACGAACCGCCATATCCCTCCGCGCCTCGACCGGTAATGACGGCATCCGTGTCGCCGAATTGGACCTCGCAGATCTAGCGTCCGTGCGCTCCTTCGCCAAAGCGTGGTCTGGTCCGCCCCACTACCTAATCAACAACGCCGGCATCATGCACGCGCCGGAGCTCCGCACCGACGCAGGATGGGAGATGCAGATGGCCGTCAACCATCTGGGACATTTCGCACTCACCACGGAAATGCTCCCCGCGCTCGTCGAAGCGCGAAACGCCCGGATCGTGTCGGTCAGCTCGAGCGGCCACGCAGCCAGCGGCATCCGCTTTGACGACATGTTCTTTCAGCGAGATACCTACAACGCGGGACTCGCCTACGGGCAGTCGAAGACGGCGAATGTGCTCTTCGCCCTCGAGGCGACAAGACGGTGGGCGGCTTACGGCATCACGGCCGCAGCGGCCATGCCGGGCGGCATCTGGACCAACCTGCAGCGGTACTGGGATCCCCTAGTACTCGCTGACATGAAGCGTCGATATCCGACGAAGACCACAGCACAAGGGGCTGCGACCTCGGTCTATGTTGCGACCAGGGCCGACCTAGCACCCGGCGGCCCCGCGTATTTTGAGGACTGCCATCCTGCCCGTATTGTGCGCAAAATCTCGGATGGCGTTCACGGTGTCATGCCGCATGCCCTGGACCTAACCGTCGCAAAACAACTGTGGGACATCTCCATCGAACTCGTCACCGAGAAGGACCCACAGCCGATGGTCTCAGCCTGACAGGCAGGTAAAACTGCGCACAGTCCGTACTGCGCAAGCCTGTGCCCCCTCGACAGTCCCCTAACCGTAGAGAAATGAGGTGTCTCGCCCTGCGCACGCCGGCAGCAGTATGTTGCACTCACCACCTGAGATCGCCGGTTTCGAAGCACTTAGGTTACGAGCCAGTGGGACGCCGCAGAAAGCCCGCACGTCGAACGTTCAGCGAGACAGTTTTCTGGTGAGCGTGCAGCGGTGTGTTTCTGCAGGAGTCTTTGGCCTGTCGCTCCAGTTCCACCTCCGCATCGATAAAGTTGGCCGGCTTGCGACCCGCGGAGGATCGTCTCGTTGGCGCGACCCGGTTGGCGAGCTCTTTTGGCAGTCCTTGCGGAAAGACCAAGAGTGAGTGTACAGTCACTCTCATGTCCACACTCTCCACTTCCGAGCTTCGCAGACCGGTCGTCGCCGTCAGCGCGATGCGCGAGTTCGCCCGCGGTGGCTTTCACGGGACGACAGTCGCCGACGTGGCCCGTGAGGCGCGAATCTCGCCGGCATACGTCTTCAAACTTTTTCCCGGCAAGGAGAGCCTGTTCGTGGCGGCGCTGGAGATGTGCTTCGAGCGGATCGTCGCAGCGATTTCTGCCGGCGCCGACGACTCCGCAGACCAGTCTCCCGACGGCGTTATCGATGCCATGGGTCTCGCCTATGCCGAACTCATAAGCGATCGGACCCTGCTCATGCTGCAGGTGCATGCCCAGTCTGTCGCCGACATCGCCGAGGTGCGCCAGGCGCTCCGGGCCGGACTAGGCATGGTGACCCGATTCGCCAAGACGCGCTCGGGCGCCAGCGACGAGGCGATCCAGCACTTCATCGCCTACGGACAGCTATGCCATTTGATCGTGACTACGGGCATCGACGACATTCCCGACGACTGGGCGCTGATCCTCGCCCACGGCATCCGCCACACGGGCTAGATCACCCTCGGACCTGTTCACCACTGCCGCTCCGTATCCACCTAAGTGAGTGATCAACCACTCATCCAACGAAAGGAAAGTCCTATGTCCCTCCCGACTCGTCCCGCCCCGACCAAGCCCCGGACCTCCAGACTCACTCCCGAACCGCGAAGCACCCGCCGGTGGATTGCTCTCACCGTTCTCGCGCTCGCGCAGTTCCTCGTCGTGCTCGACGCATCCATCGTCAACATCGCCCTTCCCGTTCTCGGCCGTCAGCTTGGGCTCGACACAGTGGCCCTGGCTTGGGTCATCACGGCCTATGTGCTGCCTTTCGGCGGCCTGCTCCTCCTAGGTGGGCGTCTCGCCGACCGCGTCGGCCACCGACGTCTCTTCCTCATCGGGACGGCAGGCTTTGTCACGGCGTCCGCGTTGGCGGGCCTGTCGGCGAGCGGCGGGATGCTGCTGACGGCGCGTGCCTTGCAGGGCGCCTCCGCCGCGCTGCTCGCGCCCGCAGCGCTCGCCCTGCTAACCCAGCTGTTCCGTACGTCGGCGGACAGGGCCAAGGCTCTCGGCATCTGGGGTGGCGTAGCCGGCATCGGCTCGGCGGCGGGAGTCCTGCTCGGCGGAGTCCTCACAGCGAACCTGGGGTGGTCAGCGGTCTTCTTCGTGAATGTGCCTGTCGGTCTGCTCGTGCTCGTCGCCCTCCCGAAACTCATCACTCGTGACCCCGCGACGAACCCCAGCCGGCTCGACTTCCCGGGGGCCGCCACCGTCACCGGCGCGGTCGTCGCCGCCGTGGGCGCGCTCAGCAGCATCGAGCAGGTTGGCTTCCTCAACCCGCTCCCCATCGGCCTGACTGGCGCGGCCGTCGTGCTCGGCTCGGCGTTCATCGTCATCGAGCGTCGTACCGGAGAGCCGCTCGTGCCGCTCGCAGTGTTCCGCAATCGCAACCTCACCGTCGGTAATCTGGTGATGCTGCTGGTCGGAGCGGCGATGGTCGCGATGTTCTTCGCTCTATCGGTCTACCTCCAGACCGTCCTCGGCTACGACGCCCTGACCGCCGGGCTCAGCCAACTTCCGCTCGCCGGCGCTCTCGTGCTCGTCGCAGCCTTGGTGCCGACCCTTGTCGCGAAGCTGGGCACCAAAGCGTCGCTGATCGGCTCCCTCGTTACCCTCGCCGCGGGCCTCGTCTGGCTCGCAGCCGCACCCAGCGGAGCCATCTTCGTGCTGCACTTGCTCGGCCCGACCCTGCTCGTCGGAATCGGCCTCGGCGGCGCGTTCGTCACCGCGACACAGCTTTCGGTCGACGGCATCAGCGGCGCCGAAGCCGGGCTCGCCGGCGGGCTCATCAACACAAGCCAACAGATCGGTGGCGCGCTCGGTCTCGCGGTTCTTGCTTCGCTGGCCGCTGCCCGCACCGGGGCGCTGGAAGCCGCAGATGCCACTACCAGCCAGGCCCTCACCGGAGGTTTCTCATGGCTGTTCCTCGGGTCGGCCACCTTCGCCCTCCTCGGCGCGATAATCACGACCTTCGCCCGGCGGATGCCGGTCGCAGAAACCCCGACCCCCAGCCAGCCCATCGCATAGCCATCCACTCACCACCCACCGAACGGAGCTCCACCATGTCAACGTCTCCCACTCCCGCCTCGAGCGCATCAGCCGCCAGAGCGGGCCGTGTCCCCCGCTATGTGACAATATCGGCCTGGTCCATCCCGGTGCTTATCATCGGACAGTTCGCGATGCTCGCCATCGTGCCCGTCGCGGCGGTCACCCTCGGTGCTCTCCGCACTGCCCAGTTGCGGTCAGTGCGGTGGTGGGCAGTACTCCTCAGCGCGCTTTACGCCACGGCGCTGACCATATGGCTGCTTCGACCAGACGGCGCTCGAAGCCTGTCCCGTGACATGCATCCCGTTTTTCCGGTACTGATCGTCGCAGCATCCGCGCTCGTACTCCTCACGATCTACCGGCGCAAACGCTGATCGAAATCTGCCGGAAGCCGGACGACCACCCGGCGGTTTTTCAGGTGCTTACTGGAGCACGGTCAAGCCCCGATTCCGCCCGGGTTGGCCGCCCGTAAGCGGAACGGTCAATGCGACAGATTCGGTCCCACAACACCAAATTGCCGAGGTCGCCAATCTTCAGCCGAGAGGTGAATGACGCGCTTACCGAATTACGGGTGACATCTGTCTTCTTAATTTAGTTACGACCCGGGGGTATTCGACCCGCACTCTTCCGTCGTTCTTAGCTGCTCGTTCCCAAAGAGACCCCGTGACGCCCAGCTGCACCTGCCTACCACCTCGACACCGGCAGCGTTGTGGCGCCGGCACCGAGGTGGATTTTCAGAACAGATTACTTCGCAAGAAACGCGAGTAGCGCTTCGTTGACCTCGGCATAGTGGGTCCAGAGCATGCCGTGCGGGGCGCCCTCAATCTCCACGTAGTCGGCTGTGGGTAGTGCTTTCGCGAACGGGCGCCCGGTGGCGTCGATGGGCAGAATGTTGTCAGCGGTGCCATGCACGATCAGGGTCGGCACATCAATTTTGGGGATATCACCTCTGAAGTCCGTCAACCAGGTTGGCAGCACCGCTGTGGTGGAGAACGCACTGGAGCCGGCTGCGAGGGTGAAGCTGTGGCGCACGACTTCTTCACTCAGTCGGGTGCCGAGGTTGTCGGCGCTGTTGAAAAAGTTGTTGTAAAACTCGGTGAAGAACGCGTAGCGGTCTGCGACCATTCCAGCGTGGATGCCATCGAAAACTTCCTGGGGCACACCGGTCGGGTTGTCGTCGGTGAGAAGCAAAAACGGCTCAAGCGATGCGAGGAACGCGGCTTTTGCTACCCGTTTAGAGCCGTAGGTGCTGAGGTAGCGGCCGACTTCGCCGGTGCCCATAGAGAACCCGACAAGCACGGTGTTCTGCAGGTCGAGGGTTTCAAGAACGGTGTTGAGGTCGGCGGCGAAGGTGTCGTAGTCGTAGCCGATCGTGGGCTGGCTGGATTTGCCGAATCCGCGGCGATCGTAGGTAATGACCCGGTAACCGGCGGTCAGCAGTGCGAGGGTTTGTTTCTCCCATGACGATCCATCGAGGGGAAACCCGTGGATGAGGACAACCGGCTGGCCGGTGCCGTGATCTTCATAGTAGAGGTCGATGTTGCTGCTGTTTTCGGTGCCAACCGTGATGAACGACATGGTGAGTCCTTAGTGTTTAGAGAACGTGCGTTCTCGTTATTGACGACTATATAGAACGCGCGTTCTCAATGCAAGTACAATCTTTTTATGAGCCAAATCACAACGCCCAGCGCAGTAAGGCGACAGGAACGTGCGACGCTCGCCCGTGAGCTTCTGGTCGCCACCGCTGACGAGCTGTACAACTCGCGAGGATTCCAGTTCGTGGTCATGGATGATCTGCGAGAAGCGACCGGCTTGTCCCTTCGGGCCATGTATGACTTGTATCCGTCGAAAACCGAACTCGTCCTTGCGGTTCTTGATCGCCGCCACCAAATGTGGACGGAAGGCTTGACCGCTCAACTTCAGCACGAGCCGGATGCCCAGCGCAGACTGCTCGTCATTTATGACTACCTGGCCGCGTGGTTTGAGGAAGGAACTTTTCGTGGGTGTGGTTTCATCAATGCATTCGCTGAGCTTGGCGCAGCAGAGCCGGCGATAGCCGACCGTGTTCGTAACCACAAACACTCTTTTCAACAGGAGGTTGCTCGCCTTGTGAATGAGGCCCATGCGAACCCCGATCTTGCACCACAACTGGCGATTTTGGCTGAAGGAGCCCAAACTACTGCAGCGATTGCGGGAAGTTCTGCTCCCGCGGCCCATGCCCGAAAAGCAGCACTAGTTTTGATCAGAGCCGCCCTGCCCGCTTCATAAACGCCTACTGCAATACGTTCCGAATTGTCATCGAGGACCTCGGGTGCGCTTGCGCAAGGGCCAATCTGATCGGGCCTGCACAGCACGGCTCCCGCAAGGCCAAGGGCAAAGTCTTGGACTCTTGCACGGCGGCCGCCGGAATAGTCGAGCCCTCCGCATACCGGTGATCCGCGCTGCACTCGCGCCTTGACAGCGACAGAAACGCTGAGTCAGCTAGCAGATATTTCGCTGATAGTTCCGATCGTGGCGGTGATCATTGCCCTGCCCGCTGCGGGTTTTGCTGCGTGGCAGACGTTGACAGTTCACTGGGCTTGCGTGGGCGACAACGAGGGCGCTGTCGTTGAGTGAGCTCCGGCGGAGTGGAGAGGGGCCGACGCTGTCGTCATCCGCTCGAACGGTCCGGATGTGGCCGGGCGTGTTTAGGCCCGGCTGACCGTTGAGGGTCGTGAGTCGGAGCAGCGCGCACCCCGTCATACTTTGGGCGACGCTTGCCGATTCGAGATGTCAGCATTTTCTTATGGCGGGCAACTCACCTGGCGGAACCGATTCGGGCGGCGATTCTCCCAACCTATCGAGTACTACAGGACACGCCAGGTTCGCCTCGACCCGGAGTCGCGTCCGCACGACAGCCTGAAAACCGAACCGTCGATCTAGCGCCGATCCAGCGGACCGGCGCTAGATCATCGCAAATGGGCCGAAGTTGCTGACTAGACTCGGTCGACAGCTGAGCGTTCTTCCCATCGACCGCGTACACAACGTCAACGGGCAGAACAGCTAAGCCACGGTAAACAATTCGAGAGCGATGTTATCTGGATCGCGGAACTCAACAATTGAGCCGGAACCAATGTTCTTAATACCGCCATGCGCGATGCCAAGGTCATCCAGAAGCCGAATCGCTGCCTCAAGATCGGCCACCCCGGGAACTGCGAAGGAGAGGTGATCAAGCCCCACTCGGTCTTCGTCGTATCTATCGCCCGCGGGGGCAACCGGGCGCAGCCCGAATGCTTTGCCTCCGACTAGGTAGATGACGCCGCCGAATAAAAAGGACAGCCTTGCTTTTTCTGACTCGCTGGCATCCGCAGGCGGAGCCTCGTACAGCACGGGAAACCCAAATACGGCGTCGTAGAAAGCACGAGACTTGACAATGTCAGTGACCGTCAGCCGCAGGTGAGCTAAATCAGAAATCGGAATGGTCATGATCGGGTCCGGGTGATTAGTTGAGTGCTGGCAGGTCTGCGGGGATGACGCCCGACCCGTAAAGATCAGTGGCGAGGTTCTGCAGCGCAAGCAGGGTGACGCGTTGGACTAGAGGACCGTAGGAGATGCGTGCGATACCGAGATCTTGATATTCGGCTGCGGTCAGTGCACCGGGAAGACCGATGATGCTCACGGTATTGCGGCCTAGCTCAGCAACAACCCGCTCGACAGATTCCCGATCGGACAACCCCGGGATGAAGACCAGCGCAGCACCTTCAGCAAGAAAAGCCTTGCCGCGCTTGATGGCCTCGATAAGGCGTTCATCCAGTGGGCCGGTTCCTCGGGCGATGGCATCGGTGCGCGCATTCAACTGGAAGGGAACTTTTTCGGCTTCGGCCGCGACGATGATCGCGCGGACCCTGGCGACCGAGTCATCGAATGGCAGAAGCCTGTCTTCGACATTTGCGCCCACGACACCGATCGCGATTGCCCGGCGTATGGTCTCACCCGGCTTGTCGTATCCGTCATCAAGGTCCGCGGTCACCGGTAGTTCGGTGGCCTTCACGATAACTTCGACAGCATCAAGAGCAACCTGCAGCGGCATCTTGCCGTCTTCGTATCCGAGGCTGGCCGCGATCGAATGGCCCGCCGTGGCGATCGCCTTCGTTGCTGGCAGGCCAGCGACGACCTTGGTGGAGATCGCATCCCACACGTTGACGACGCGGAGAATTTCGGAAGCTTGGTGGAGGTCGCGGAGGGACTCCGCTTTTTCAAAGGTATTCACTTTTTTGACTCTATCGGCACCAGCCATAATCTGATGCCTGAGCGTGACGCAATAGCCAACCTCTACCGGTAACGCGCATTCCTCAGCGGGACAGGACCCTGGAAGGCTCAGGCCTTACGAGCCGCCACAGAGAACATCAGCGGCACCCTCTCGCGACCCGAGGCCAAAGCAAATCCAGTCGGCGTCTCTACGAGTGGGGCAACGGCTTTCAGGACATAGCGGCCCGTCCACCCTCGCAGGCAGTCGAGGTGCGAGTGTGGTCGACCACGTGCTGCCCGCGGAGGTTCCTTGGCCGCCCCCAGCCTGATCAATCCGTGCAACGTGCGGCTCGCGGCCTCAAGCGTCGTTCGGTCAAGGCCTCGACTGCTTGGAGGCTTAGCGGGTGACCGCGCCGTGCCTCCACGCCGTCAGCTCGCCGGGAAGCGACCTCCGGGGTCAGGCGGCCATTGCCCCGTAACGCTTGTGGCCCTTGACGTCGTAGCGGTCGAGCATCATGACCTTCGACCAGACGCGGATGAAGTCGCGGACGAACCGCTCTTGCCCGTCGCTGCCCGCGTAGGCGTCGGCGATCGACCGCAGTTGCGCGTTCGAGCCGAATACTAGATCATTCCGGGAGGCCCTCCAGCGAGCCTCGCCGGTCGCCTGAACCCGACCAGTGAATGCCATCGCGGTCTCGTCGTCCTTCGTCCAGATGAGGTCGGTGTCGGTCAGATTCACGAGGAAGTCGGCCGTCAGGGCTCCGACGTGATCCGTGAGCACACCCACGTCGGACCCGTCCCAGTTGCTGCCGAGCACGCGGAGCCCGGCATGCAGGACGATCCACTCCGGTGCGGTGAGAGTGAACAGGTTCGCCTTGTCGAGGAATGCCGCCTCGGGCGCGACGCCCGGAGCAAACTCTTCGAAGCGCTCGGACACGAAGTTGCGGAACCCGTCCGCAATGGGTCGCAGCCACTCGA
>NZ_JASJXO010000068.1:0-15639 GCF_035018625.1 Subtercola sp. RTI3
AGCGCTCGGGCAGCGTGGCCCGGTGGGCGCCGAGCAGCTCGGCCAGCCCGATGTGGAACAGGCCCTGGATCTCGAGTACCGCTGGTGTCTCTGGCGTCTCGCCGACGACTCGCGCGTGGGAAGACGTGCTCGCCCACATCGAGGCGCAACTCATTTCGGGCGCCCTCGTGCCGGGCGATCACCTGCCGCCCGAGCGAACGCTGTCGGCCGAGCTGGGGGTGGGCCGGTCATCGGTTCGCGAAGCCCTTCGCGTGCTCGAGGTGCTTGGCCTGTTGCGCACGCAGACCGGGTCGGGGCCCGGTTCGGGCGCCATCATCATCGCCAGGCCGTCGGGTGGAATGTCGTCGTTGATCAGGCTTCAGGTTGCGGCGCAGGGGTTTCGTGTCGACGACGTGGTGAGCACCCGGCTGATTCTCGAGACGGCCGTCGCGGGGCAACTCGCGGCGCTCGCCCAGCCCGATCTGTCGGCGGCCCGTGAACTGCTCGACGCTATGGAGGTATCGGGAAACGCCGAGCCCACCACGGCCGAGTTTCTCGCGCTCGACGCTCAGTTTCACTATTCGCTCGCCGAGGCTGCGGGAAACGAGGTCATCGCGGCCATGATGACGGGGCTGCGCGACTCGATCGAAAGCTATGCGCTGGCGGGGGCATCCCATCTCGCATCGTGGCAGGCCACCTCGATCCGATTGAAACGCGAGCACCGCGCCATCGTCGCCGCCATCGAGGCGGGCGACCCTGCCGTCGCCCGGGCCACCGTCGACGACCATATTTCGCACTACTACGCCGAGGCTGGTTTCGGCACGGCACCCCTCACCCCACGTCTCACCCCGCCTCTCACCCCGAAAGGACTCACTCATGGTTGACCGTCGAATTCCGAAGGTGCGCGACCTCGCACCCCTGATGCACTTCAAGGCCCCCGACCTGAACGCGAAGCGGCGTCGCCTCGAATCGGCACTGACCATTGCCGACCTGCGCGACATCGCGAAACGCCGAACCCCGAAAGCTGCCTTCGACTACACCGAGGGCGCGGCCGAGGGCGAGATCAGCCTCGCGCGGGCCCGCCAGGCGTTCGAAGACATTCAGTTCAACCCGTCGATTCTGCGTGACGTGTCGAAGGTCACCACGGGCTGGGATGTTCTGGGTGCTCCGGTCTCGATGCCGTTCGGTATCGCGCCCACCGGGTTCACGCGCATGATGCAGACCGAGGGTGAGATAGCGGGGGCTGGCGCGGCCGCTGCGGCGGGCATCCCGTTCTCGCTGTCGACAATGGGTACCTCGGCGATCGAAGACGTCAAGGCTGCGAACCCGAATGGTCGCAACTGGTTTCAGCTGTACATGTGGAAAGACCGCGACCGCTCGATGGCTCTGGTTGAGAGGGCAGCCGCGGCTGGATTCGACACCCTGCTCGTGACGGTCGATGTTCCTGTGGCGGGGGCGCGGTTGCGCGACAAGCGCAACGGATTCTCGATTCCGCCGCAGCTCACGGCCGGCACCATCATCAACGCGCTGCCGCGGCCCGAATGGTGGGTCAACTTTCTCACCACCGAGCCACTGGCCTTCGCGTCGCTCGACCGCTGGTCGGGAACCGTCGGCGAGCTGCTCGACTCGATGTTCGACCCCACCGTGACGTTCGATGACCTGGCCTGGATCAAGGCGCAGTGGCCCGGCAAGATCGTGGTGAAGGGTGTGCAGAACATCGCAGACGCTCGCCGCCTCGCCGACCTGGGCGTCGACGGAATCGTGCTCTCGAACCACGGCGGCCGCCAGCTCGACCGAGCACCGATTCCCTTTCACCTGCTGCCCGAAGTTGTTCGCGAGGTGGGCACGGAGTACGAGGTTCACCTCGACACGGGCATCATGTCGGGTGCCGACATCGTGGCGGCTGTGGCGCTCGGGGCGCGGTTCACACTCGTGGGGCGTGCGTACCTCTACGGGCTCATGGCGGGTGGACGTGAGGGTGTCGACCGCATGATTCAGATTCTCGGCGACCAGATCGTGCGCACCATGCGGCTGCTCGGCGTCAACTCGCTCGAAGAGCTCACGCCCGAGCACGTGACGCAGCTCGAGCGACTCATCCCGCGGGCGCGGGCGACCTCGGCGCCGGTGCACATCGGGTAGCACTTTCTTTTCTCCTTTATTCGATTTTCTCTCACTACTGTAATGTGAGCGTTAGTCATTTAGAGTGAAGGTGCCACGGTGCCTCGCCAGAACATTTGGGAGTCGCAGTGGATTGTCTTGCCAGTACCGGGTTGCCGGTCGTTTCGTGGATCGTCGTCGGAGTGGTGCTCGTCGCCGCCGGGGTCGGGGTGTGGTTTGCGCTCCGCAAACACAAGCGCGGCGCTTCGGCGCTGGGGCTCGTGCTGCTGCTCGCGGGCGGCGGGGCGCTGATCAGCACGGCGGGGGCTCCCCCGGCGCAGGCGGCGGCGCACTCGGCTTCGTGCGCTGAGCGGCCTGTCGCCGGGGCGGTATCGACGTCGACGCCCGGGTCGGGTGGAGGCGCGGGCGCGGGCGCCGCTACACCGACGCCATCGGGGAGCCCTACCGTCTCGCCGATTCCCACGCCCACCCCGACGTTGACACCCCCACCTACGACCACGGCACCGCCCGCACCGTTGATCGACCTCACTCCGACCGCCGAGGTCGAACCGAGCATCCTGCCGAACGACACCCCCACAGCGGTGAACTACATCGTCACCGTGAAGAACGTGCTGAGCGACCCGAGCACCGGCCCGGTTGAGATCACCGTTGTCATTCCCGTCGAGAGCAGCGGGCCTGTCTCCTTCGGCGGTGGCGGATGGGCCCTCGACTCGACGAGGTCAGCCCCCGATAAGGTTTTCTTCACCTATTCCAGTCAAATTGCGGGCGGCGCCTCCTCGCAACCCCTCACTGTGCAGTTTCCGGACATCACTCTTGCGGGAGCTCCTGTTGCGATCACGACCACCATCGACGCGGGCTCCGGCGGTGACACCAACCCCGCCAACAACTCGGCGAGCGCCATCATCCGCCTCTTTGTGTAATTCACGACGGTGAGTTGAGCGTTCGGCACCGGATGCCCGAGCACGCGTTCTTCGGTGGCCACCGCCGCAGCGGAATGGGGGATACCACCTCCGGCTGATGCTCACGATAACGAGGCTAATATTCGATTTTCTCTCACTACTGTAATGTGAGTGTTAGTCATTTAGGGTGAAGGTGCCACGGTGCCTCGCCAGAACATTTGGGAGTCGCAGTGGATTGTCTTGCCAGTACCGGTTTGCCGGTCGTTTCGTGGATCGTCGTCGGGGTGGTACTCGTCGCCGCCGGGGTCGGGGTGTGGTTTGCGCTCCGCAAACACAAGCGCGGCGCTTCGGCGCTCGGGCTCGTGCTGCTACTCGCGGGCGGCGGGGCGCTGATCAGCACGGCGGGGGCTCCCCCCGCGCAGGCGGCGGCGCACTCGGCTTCGTGCGCTGAGCGGCCGGTCACCGGGGCAGTATCGACGTCGACAACCGGTTCGGGTGGGGGCACGGGGTCTGGGGCGGGCACAAACACGGGAACTCCAACGCCGTCCGGCGGTGCGACGGCCACGCCGACTCCCACACCCACAGTGACATCCACCCCGACCGAGCCACCCCTTCCGCTGATCGACCTCACTCCGACCGCCGAGGTCGAACCGAGCATCCTGCCGAACGACACCCCCACAGCGGTGAACTACATCGTCACCGTGAAGAACGTGCTGAGCGACCCGAGCACCGGTACCACTGCGGTCTTCGTTGACAGGCCCAGCGAGAGCCTGAAGGGAGCAGTCACCTATGCCGGCGCTGGTTGGACACTCGACACCACCTCACCCACTTTCCTCTACTTCATCTATGCCACCCCCATCGCTGGAGGCGCTTCTTCTCAGCCGCTAACGGTTCAGTTTCAGCAGATCACCCTCGCAGGCGCCCCTGTGACCATCGGAACCACAATTCCGACGGGCTCCGGCGGCGACACCAACCCCACCAACAACTCGGCGAGCGCCGTCATCCGCCTCTTCGTGTAGTTCACGACGGTGGGAGGGTGAAGCGCGAACCGTGCACAACCACTCCCGGAGGAACTCCGCAGCGGCGCGGTCAGTGTCGTGCAGGCGCGAGCGGCGGGCGTCAGTGCGCAGCGGCTTCGGCGCGCCGATATCGTGACTCCGCTTCGCGGGGTTCGGGCCAGGGAGAGGCCAGCGGGCATCCGGAGTCGCTGCGAGGCCCTTCGGCAGCGGATGCCCGAGCACCCGTTCTGCTGTGGGCCCCGCCGCAGCGGTGTGGGGTGTACCGCTTCTGGCTGATGCTCACGAGAACGAAGCCCTGTTCGTGGGCTCGCGTCACCCGTACCGCGCCCTGACCGCGCGGGGAGTACGAGGGCGACGGGCATCGCACATCGGCCACGCAGTGGCGCCACGCAGCGCACGAGACCACCACGAAGCGCACGTCGAACTCGGATGGCCGAGCAGCTCACGCCCGATCGACCGGGCGGAGGCGATCGACTTGCCCCAGACCGTCGCCACGCAAGGCGCACAACGACAGACTCGGGAAAGTCGACGAGCCCATCGGGTCAGGCGACGGGCGCGAGCGGGTCAGGCGACGGGCGCGAGCGGCGCAGCCGCCGCGAGCTCCGCGAGCACCGCCGCGAGCTGGTCGACCGCGAAGTCGAGGTCGGCCGGCGTGACCGTGAGCGGCGGCGCCAGCCGGATGGTCGACCCGTGCGTGTCTTTCGCCAGAACCCCGCGCACCATGAGCCGCTCGCAGACCTCGCGCCCCGAAGCGAGCGCGGGATCGATGTCGATGCCGGCCCAGAGCCCCGCGGTGCGCACGGCGACGACCCCGTGGCCGAGAAGCGCCGTGAGGCGCGCTGCCAGGTGCGCGCCCAGGGCATCCGCTCGCTCCTGGTACTCGCCGGTGGCGAGCAGCTTCACGACAGCGAGGCCTACCGCAGCGGCGAGCGGGTTGCCGCCAAAGGTGGAGCCGTGCTCGCCCGGGCGCAGAACACCCAGAACATCGGCGTTGCCGACGACGGCGGAGACAGGAACGATACCCCCGCCGAGCGCCTTGCCGAGCAGGTACAGGTCGGGCACGACACCCACCCGGTCGCACGCGAAGGTGCTGCCGGTGCGGCCGAGCCCCGACTGGATCTCGTCGGCGATCATCAGCACGTTCGCCGCCGTGCAGATCTCCCGCACGGCTGGCAGGTACGACGCGGGCGGCACGATGATGCCCGCCTCGCCTTGGATGGGCTCAAGCAGCACGGCGACGGTGTTCTCGTCAATCGCAGAAGCAAGAGCAGCCGCGTCACCGTACGGCACCGAACGGAACCCGGGCGTGAACGGCCCGAACCCGTCGCGCGCCGAAGCGTCGTCGGAGAAACTCACGATGGAGATCGTGCGGCCGTGAAAGTTTCCGTCGGCCACGATGATGTTGGCGAGGCCATCGGGCACGCCCTTCACGCGGTACCCCCACGCGCGTGCGACCTTGAGCCCCGACTCGACGGCCTCGGCCCCCGTGTTCATCGGTAGCACCATGTCTTTGCCGGCGAGGGCGGCGAGCGCCTCGACGAACGGGCCGAGCTGGTCGTTGTGAAAGGCCCGCGACGTGAGCGTGATGCGCCCCAGCTGGGCACGCGCGGCGCCCAGCAGCACGGGGTTCGAGTGCCCGAAGTTCACGGCCGAGTACGCGGCGAGGCAGTCGAGGTAGCGCTGCCCGTCGACGCCCGTGACCCACGCGCCCTCGCCCGACTCGACCACGATGGGCAGCGGGTGGTAGTTATGGGCGGCGTGCGCCTCTTCGCGCGCGATGGCCTGCTCGGTGAGCGAGCCGGCACCGGATGCCGCACCCTCGCCACTCGCGCTCCGACCCGCACCATCGAGCGTCGCAGCGGCGTTCCCCTGCACCCCGCCCGCCCCGCTCATCGGCGCAGCTCCAGCGTGCAGCACTTCACTCCGCCGCCGCCGAGCAGTAGCTCAGACAGGTCGACGCCGATGGGGTTGTACCCGCGCTCCCGGAGCTGCGCCTCGAAGCCGGTGGCGCGGGAGGCGATGACCACGTTGTATCCGTCGCTGATCGAGTTGAGGCCCAGTACGGCAGCATCGGCCTCGCTGACCAGAATGGCTTCGGGGTAGCGCCGCTCGAGTTCGGCGCGACTGGGGGCGTCGAAAGCGCTCGGGAGGTAGGCGATGGTCGCAGCATCCGGAGCCTCGTCGGCCGACTGGTTCAACACCGCAATGGCCGTGTCGAGGTGGTAGAAGTTCGGGTTGACCAGGTTCAGCGTGACGACCTCGCGGTCGTAGAGCCGCGCAACCTCTTCGTGGGAGTTGGATGCGCTGCGAAAGCCTGTGCCCGCCAGAATGGTGTCGCCGACGAGCATGAAGTCGCCTTCGCCCTCGTTGATGTTCTGGGGCTCGGCCACCGTGAAACCGGCGTCGGCGAACCAGCGCATGTACGCGGGGCCCTCGGGCTGGCGCTCGGGATGGGTGAAGCTGGCGCCGTAGGCGAGGTTGTCGATGACGAAACCGCCGTTGGCCGAGTACACCATGTCGGGCAGTCCGTCGATCTGATCGATGAGTTCGACGGTGTGGCCGAGGGCGATGTAGGTGTCGTAGAGCGTCTGCCACTGACGGAGGGCGAGGGAAGTGTCGGTGGGGATGGCCGGATCCATCCACGGGTTGATCTTGTACGTGACGGTGAAGAAGTCGGGGCGGCACATGAGGTAGGTGTGCGGGGCCGCGCGGCGCAGGGGCGGAGTCACGGGTGTGGCCAGGGTGACGGGGTCGTGCTGGGCAGCGGGCGTGACGGGCGCGGGGGTGACGGGCGCGGGGGTGACGGGCGCGGTGGTTAGTGGGGTAGACACGGGCATCCTCCGAGAAGAGTGGATGGCGGACGTTGTCCGAGAGGCTCCGAGGAGCACGCCAGGCCTCCAGTGTGGCACGCACTTAATGTCAACAGGTGGGCGTCGTGCGCTCGAAAGCGGCGCAAATCTACACCCCGTGCAATAAAAGTGCGTAAGCTCGTTCGAATGGATAACCTCGACTTTCGAATCATCGACCTCCTGAAGCTCAACGCGCGCACCGGTTACGGCGACATCGGCCAGGTCATCGGGCTCTCGGCATCGGCGGTCAAGCGCCGCATCGACCGGCTGATCGCCGACGGAATCATTCGCGGGTTCACCGTTCTGCTCGACACCTCGCTCGACGGAAAAGTGACCGAAGCCTACGTCGAACTGTTCTGCCGCGGCACCGTCGCCCCTGCCGAACTGAAGCGCATCCTCTCGGGCGTTCCAGAGGTCGTCGACGCCGGAACCGTGACCGGCAGCGCAGATGCCATTGTGCACATGCGTTCGAGAGACATTCCGAGCCTCGAGCTGGCACTTGAGCGAGTGCGCATCGCTCCGAACGTCGACCACACCCGCAGCGCCATCGTGCTGTCGAACCTCATCAAAAGGTAGCTGGTGGCTGGCGAGAGTGGGGCTGGCGGGGGTGCCGGCGGAGGCGCGGAGGCCATCAGCGCGAGCACCACGGGGGTTTCGAGTTGGGCGATGGATGCACGGTCAGCGGCGACCGCATCCGATCAGTTGCGCGTGCTGGTGCTCACCGACGTTCGAAGTGGCACTCTCGCACCGGGTGCTGCCCTGCCGCCCGTTCGGCGGCTCGCCGAACAACTTGGCCTCGCGCCGAACACCGTGGCGAAGGTCTACCGCGAGCTGGAACGCGACGGCGTGCTCGTCACGCGCGGGCGCGGGGGCACATCCGTTGCGCCCACCGGCGACGGGCCTCAGCGCCAGGCGCAGGTGGCGGCGCTCGAGTACGCGCGGCGCGTGCGCGAGCTGGGGCTCGGCGACGACGCGGCGCTGGCGACGATCGCCGAGGCGCTGCGCGCGGTCTGACGCGCTGCACCCCACGTGTGCTGCCTCCCCACAGCGAGCCGCCGTACCCGGCCCGCGGGCGCGCGGCTAGAGCAGGCCGTCGGCGAGACGCGCCAACGTGGCAGCGCGGTGCGCAGCGACGGTCACCGTCTGCTGCCGCAGGAACGGCAGCAGCTCGACGCGACCCGCGAGCGTGGCGGGCCCCGAGTAGACGGCCACGTCGGGGCTACCGCCGAGCGCGTCGGCCAGGGCGCGAGGGTCGCCCCCGAGCATCCGGATTCTCGGCGCACCGTCACCAACGACCGCCGCCCGTTGCAGCCACGTGGAGTCGTCTTCAACGAAGACCCGCACGTGCCGCTCCTTCAGCAGCGCGCGGAGCGGCCGGGGCAGCTTGAACGCAGTGCTCAGCGCGAGCGGCGATCCGGCGCGGGTCGCGGCGGCGAGCAAGCGCACCAGGTCGCGCAACTGCTCACCCTCAGAAACCCTGATCACCACGGCGACGGGGCGGTACCGCAGCACGCTCATCTCGAGCACGGTGAGCGATCGGTCACGCGGAGCGAATCGCTGCTGCCAGGCCTGTTCGTCGCTCACGGCGGCGCGGCGCACAGCGTCGAACTCGCGCCAGTCGAGCCCTGCCGTGGCCGCGGTGAGCAGCTCAGCGACGCTGGTCTCGAGGCCGGCAAGGCTGAGTTCCGAGCTGGCGACACCCTCCTCGGGCTGCCACGCTACGAGGCTCGCAACGAAGTCGGGGCCGCCAGCAGGGGCAGCTGGGCCGATGGATGCCCGGTTCCAACCCCCGACCGGCTGCCGATGCAGCACGGCTCCGGCCATTCCCCGGTTCACGTTCAGAGTGCCGGCCGACACCTGCGCCACCCACTGCCGCACCTCGAGCGCATCGAGCGAGTGCAGCCTGCCCGTGAGCCCGCCCGCGCTGGAGTTCTGCAACTCGATCGCTTCGGTGAGAGTGGCAACGTGCACGAGGCCCAGCACGGGCACCGGATGCTCGGCGCGCTGAAACTCGGAGCCCGCAGCCACTCCTGTGCGCACGCCCGGCGACCACAGTGCGCCGTCGGTGTCGAGCTGGCGCGGCTCGACGAGCCAGTGCTCGCCGGGGCCAAGGGTGGTGAGCGCCTGCAGCACCGCACCCGTCGCCGCAGCGACGAGTGGCCCGACCTGCGTTGCGGGGTCATCAGCGGTACCCACCCGCAGCGAGGTGACGGCGTCGACCAGTTGGCGGCGAAAACGGGCCGACTTCGCAACCGACCCCACCAGGATCACCGTGTGCACGGCCGAGCGCGCCTGGCCGGCGTGGTCGAACGCGCTCGCCACGATGTCGGCCACCGCATGGTCGAGGTCGGCGCTGGGCGTGACGACGATGATGTTCGCGGAGCCCGTTGCCGCGCCCGTTGTGACGCCCGCTGTAGCACCCGTTGCGTCGCCGGTCGCAGGGCCCATTCCGGCGCCCGTACCGGATGCTGCAGCATCACCCCTTGCGACGGCGCCATCGATCTCACCTCCGAACCGAAGATCGTGGCGCCCCGAGCGCAGCAGCACGGCCAGTTCGTGCGAGCCCGAGAACAGCACGCGATCGACCGCCGGATGCGTGGCGAGCGCACGCTCGAGCACGTATTCGTCGCGACCGAAGTCGAAGTCGAAGTCGAAGAGCGTGACGAGTTCGCGCCGGATGCCCGCCTCCCAGAGCGCCTCGACGAGCACAGTTGCCGAACGAAGGGCTTCGGGTGCCGGGCTCACGATGACTGCCGCACCTGCAGCGAGGGCGCCCAGAACATTTGCGGCCAGGAGCGATACGGCGGGCTGCGCCGAGGCGAGCACGACGAGAAGGCGCGGCGAGACGAACCGCGCACCGTCGACACGCCCGACCTCGTCAGCCTGCGCGGAAGAGAGGCGGGCAGCGTCTACGGCCTCGCTGACCTCGAGGTCGGCCTCGCCGATCGTGGCGCCAACCTCGGACGCGAGCACTTCGACGAGCCGGTCGCGGTTCGCCTCGAGCGCGAGCGCGCCGCGGCGCACGGCGGCTGCACGAACGGCGGGCGGTTCGGCGCCCCACGACGCGCCCGCCTCGGCCGCGTTGTCGAGCAGCTCGTCGAGTGCCCCGGTGGTGATCGAGATGGTGTCGACGGCTGTGATGGATGCCCCGCCAGAGCCCAGTGTCGAGTCGGGAACCCGGCTCAGCAGGTGCGCCGCCCACTCCCGGTTTGCGGCCAGCGCCGGGTCGGTGTTCGGCGTGGTACTGAGTGCGCCAACAGAGGAACGCGGCGACGAACCAGCCGCACGCGCAGCAAGATCGTCGGGCCGCAGGCGATTCTGCGTTCGGTTCGGTCGGGCCTCGCTCAGCGTCGAAGACAGCGCCCCCGAAGCCGACTCCACCGCCGACTCCCCCGGGCCCGCCTCACTCAGCTCCTCCGCCGACGCGAGTTCCCGCACCGAGGCAAGAAACCGCTTCTGCTCCCGATCGAACAGCGCGTCGCCCGCCCCGAGCTCGATCGCTGCCGGGAGAAACCCTTCGCCCGCCAGCATCCCGCCGAGCTGCCCCACCACGTGAGCGACCGCCGCGTCGAACTCCCGCGGATTCACCACCGGCACGTAGAGCGTCAGCCCGCCGACGTGCCGCGCCACCACCTGCGCGTGCGCCGCCGCCAGCGAGGCCACAGCTGAGAGCATCTCGACGTGCACCCACTCAGTGACCCCCCGCCGCTCGGCGAGCAACCAGGCGAAAGCGATGTCGAACAGGTTGTGGGTTGCGATGCCGATGCGGAGGGCATCCAGCCTCGCAGGCGTCAACGCCCAGTCGAGCAGCCGCTTGAAGTTCGTGTCGGTCTGAAGCGCACTGTCGAAGGTCGCCAGCGGCCAGTTCTGGATGCCCGCCTCGGCGACCTCGCCCGCCAGGTTCGCCCCTTTCACCAACCGCACGGTGATCGGCGCCCCGCCTCGCTCGACGCGCGCGGCGCTGAAGCGCTGCAGGCCCTGCAGCACCCCGAGCGCCTCGGGAAGGTATGCCTGCAGCACGATTGCGGCCTCGAGCCTCAGAAACTCGGGCCGGCCGAGCACCCGTTCGAACACGGCAATGGTGAGATCGAGATCGCAGTACTGCTCGATGTCGAGGGTGATCAGCGTGGCGCGCCGGTCGGAGCCTGCAGCGGGCAACGCCGCCCGGTACAGCGGAACCAGCGCGTGTGCGACGCGTTCGACCGTCTCATCGAAGGCCCACAGCGAGACGTTCGCGGCGACCGACCGCACTGACAGCGAGACGGCATCGACGTCGTCGCGCTGCACGAGCGCGAGGATGCCCTCGAGCCGGGCCGCGGCCGCGGCATCGCCCAGAACGGGGTCGCCGAGAAGGGTGAGCGTGAGGCGGGATCCGTCGGCGGTGAGCTCTGCGATGGAGTCGGCGAGCTTCGACGGGGTGGCATCGATGACGAGGTGTCCGAGGGCCTGGCGTAGCGCCCGCTTCGCCAGCGGAACGACGGCCCAGGGCAGGGCTTGCCCCACGGTTCCGCCGGCGCGGAGGGCCGAACGCAGCGGCGCCGGCAGAGCATCGGGCGCCAGTTCGGCGAGCTTCTCGAGGTTCGCGGCCGCCACGGCCAGGTCGTCGGGACGCATGACGCCGTCGACGAAGTCGAGCGCGAACGCGAGGGTCTCGGGTGCGGCCAGGGCGGCGGCCAGACGGGCTTCGGAAGGGTCGGGCGGCAGCTGAGCGCTTTCGCGCAGCCACTCGCGCACCAGCAGGGCCGCTTCGTCGGCGAGCCCCGGGAGGCCGGCCGGCGCGCCGGGCACTTCGGCGCTGCCGGGCTCGACCTGCTCGACCCCAGCCTCAGCCTGCGCCTCGTCGAGCTCCGCTGCCCCGGGGTTCTCCGCGTGTTCGATCATGCTCTGACACTAACCCGCAGACCGGCCGCCACGGCCTAGTGCCAGCGGTGATCCTGAATGGTGGCGCGCGGCGCGAACCGCGGCTTCGGAACACCGCTTGCCAGAATGAGCCGCACCACCCGCTGCCGGTGCCCCCGCCACGGCTCGAGCAGCTCGAGCATGCCCGCGTCATCGACCGGTTCGCCGATGAGCACCCACCCCACATGGGCTGCAAGATGGTAGTCGCCGACACTGACGGCATCAGGATGCCCGTGCGAGCGCTGGCTCGTCTCCGCCGCCGTCCACGGGCCGATGCCGCTCACGGTCTGCAGCTTCTCGAGCACGCCCGCCACCGAACGACCGGCGGCCGCGAGACGGTCGAGCCCGGAGGCGACCGCTGCCGCCGCCATGATGGCCCGCGAACGTTCGGGGCCGACCCCCGCCCGGTGCCACTCCCACGACGGGATCAGCTGCCAGCCGCGCACGCTCGGCTGTACGCGCATGCCCTCGGGCGCGGGCCCCGGAGGCACCTCGCCGTACTTCGCCACGAGGTACCGCCACGCCCTGCGCGCCTCGACTGTGGTGATCTTCTGCTCGAGGATGGTGGGCACCAGGGTCTCGAAGACGAGCGAGGTGCAGGTGAGCCACAGGGCCGGGTGGCGCCGCCGCACCTCGGCGAGGGGTGGCACGGCGCTGAGGTCGAGCCCCGACCAGTCGTCTGATTTGCCGAGCAGCTCGGGCAGGGCATCCAGAGCCCATTCGGCGCCCGGGCCCCACGCCGTGGCCAGAACGTCAGCCCCGCGACTCTCGACGTGCAGCGTGACCGGGCCGAGAGGGGTGCGGGAGACCCGCCAGAACCCGTTCGGGGTGAAGCGCATGGTGGGTTCGGTGACGCCACGCAGCAGCGGGCCGACGGTCTGACGCAGGTTCACCGGGTGCGCGGGCGTGTACACCGTGCTGAGCGGTGCAAGCGCGGGCGCGGCGACGGAGCGGCCTGTGGCAAGCCGTACGCCCGTCTGCCGTGTGGCGTTGAGCTGTGCATCCATCGTGCTCAGAAGACTAAGTCGTTCGTCTGACACTCGCGAACCGACAGGCCTATGCTCGGGGCATGAACAGCGAACCCGCCACCCTCACGGCCGACGTCGTCATCGTCGGCGGCGGCCACAACGGCCTCGTCGCGGCGGCCTACCTCGCCCGCGCCGGGCTCGCCGTGACGGTGCTCGAACGCCTGCCAGAGCTCGGCGGGGCGGCCGTCTCGGCGAGCCCGTTCGAGGGGGTGGATGCCCGGCTCTCGCGCTACTCCTACCTTGTGAGCCTTCTTCCGCAGCAGATCATCACCGAACTCGGGCTCGACCTCACCCTGGTGCGGCGCCGCTACTCGTCGTACACGCCGGTGCCGCGCGGAACCGCCGGTCTCCCCGGCGACGGCGACCTGCGCGCCACCGCCGGCCTCCTCATCGACACGGCCGACCCCGATGCCACCCGCGCCTCGTTCGCCGCCATCGGGGCCGCCGCCGACGCCGACCCCTTCACCGACTTCTACGAGCACACTCGCCGCCTCGCCGAGGTGGTCTGGCCCACCCTCACCGGCCCCCTGCCCCGCCGCAGCGACCTTCGCGAACGCCTCGCCGCCGACCATCTCTGGCACTCCATGATCGAGCGACCCATCGGCGAGGTCATCGAGCGCCACCTCGCGAACGACGTCGTGCGCGGGGTCGTACTGACCGACGCCCTCATTGGAACCTTCGCCCGCGCCCACGACGCCGACCTCGCCCAGAACATCTGCTTTCTCTACCATCTCATCGGCGGCGGCACCGGCGACTGGGATGTACCCGTGGGCGGCATGGGAGCCGTCACCACCGCACTCGCCACCGCCGCCCGCTCGGCCGGCGCCACCCTCGTGACCGGTGCCGACGTGACGGCCGTGTCGCCCACCGGTGAGGTCACCTACGCTCTGGATGCCCGCCCGCACACCCTCCGCGCCGACACCGTGCTGGCGAACGTCTCGCCCACCGAGCTGGCGCGGCTGCTCTCCGCCGCGAGTGGTTCACCCGGCACGCCCGCGGGTGCGGCCGCCCCCGAAGGCGCCCAGGCCAAGGTCAACCTCATGCTCACCCGCCTGCCCGCCCTGCGCGACCCCTCCCTCTCACCCGAGGCCGCGTTCGGCGGTACCTTCCACATCAACGAGACCTACAGCCAACTCGATGCGGCCTACCTCTCTGCCGCCAGTGGCGCCCTCCCCCGGCCGCTGCCGGCTGAGATCTACTGCCACTCACTGGCCGACCCGAGCATCCTCTCGCCCGAACTGCGCGCTGCCGGCGCCCACACCCTCACTGTCTTCGCCCTTCACGTGCCGCACCGCCTCGTCACCGAGGAGACCAACGACGCGTTTCGCGACGAAGTTCAGGCGGCCGTGCTCGCCTCGCTGAACAGCGTTCTGGCTGAACCCATCGAAGACTGCCTGATGCTGGATGCCCGGGGGCGACCCTGCATCGAAACCAAGACCACCCTCGACCTCGAGCACGCGCTGCGCCTGCCCGGCGGAAACATCTTCCACGGCACCCTCAGCTGGCCCTTCGCCGACGACGACGAGCCGCTCGACACCCCCGCCCAGCGGTGGGGTGTGGCGACGGAGCACGAGCGGATCCTGCTGTGCGGTTCAGGCTCACGCCGAGGAGGAGCAGTGAGTGGCCTCGGCGGCCACAGCGCGGCGATGGCCGTGATCGAACGAGTGACGGCCGCCGCGCAAGCCCAGGGCAGCGGGCAAGGAGAGCCGGGCATCCACCATTAGTCTGACTGCGTGACCATCACCGACAACGCTGTTTACGTCGACGGCAGACGCACTGCCGAACCAAAGAACCTCGACGAGACCTTCGAGGTCATGCGCGCCAACCAGGGCGTGGCCTGGATCGATATGAACCGGCCCGACAAAGCCGAACTACAGGCCGTCGCCGACGAGCTGAGCCTGCACCACCTCGCCGTGACCGATGCCCTCACCGGCCACCAGCGCGCCAAACTCGAGCGCTACGGTGAGACGCTGTTCATCGTTCTGCGCCCCGCGAAGTACCTCGACGACGTCGAAAAAGTGCAGTTCGGTGAAGTGCACCTCTTTCTCGGACCCGACTTCGTGGTCTCGGTGAACCACTTCGACTTCCCCGACATCGACGCAGTTCGGCGCCGGCTCGAGGCGCACCCCGACCTGCTCGCCGAGGGCACCCACACGATTCTCTACGGCATCCTCGATCTCATCGTCGACGACTATGCCCCCGTACTCTCGGGCCTCGAAAACGACATCGACGAGATCGAAGACCAGATCTTCAGCGGCGACCGCGACGTCTCCCGCCGCATCTACGACCTGCTGCGCGAAGTCATCTCGTTTCAGCGCGCCACCACCCCCCTCGAAGACATGATCAGCCGCCTCGTCGAAGGCCTCAGCGCCGACGGCGACCTCGAAATCAAACGCCACTTTCGTGACGTGCTCGACCATGTCATCCGGCTCACAGAGCGGGCTGATTCGTATCGTTCGCTTCTCGAAAACGGCCTCACGGTTCACTCGACGCTCATCGCGCAGAAACAGAACGACGAGATGACGCGAATGACCGAGACGAGCCTCGCCCAGGGCGAGCAGGTGAAGAAGATCTCGTCGTGGGCTGCGGTGCTGTTTGCTCCCACACTGGTGGCAGCGATCTACGGGATGAACTTCACAAACATGCCCGAACTGAAGTGGTTTCTCGGGTACCCGTTTGCGTTGGCGTTGATGCTCGGATCGGGCGTGGCGCTGTACTTCGCGTTCAAGAAGCGCGGTTGGCTCTAGGGGCGAAAAAGTTTTTTGAGATTCTTTTCTGGTGGGGGTCGATTTGGGCCCTATTTGTTGAGTGAATGTCAGTGGTTGGTGGTTGACTTGGGTCATGAACG
>NZ_JASJXO010000069.1:0-15421 GCF_035018625.1 Subtercola sp. RTI3
AGATGTGTATAAGAGACAGGGCGCGGATGGCGGCGGCGCGCCCGGCGCCGATGCTCGCCGCGATGACGAGGGCGATGGCGAGCGCCTCGACCCAGGTGAGCTGCTGGCCCAGGATGACGAGACCGGCCAGCGCCGCGATGGCGGGCGCGAGGCTCATCAGAACCGAGAACGTCGCTTCGGGCAGCCGGCGGAGCGCCAGCAGTTCGAACGCATACGGAATCGTCGACGACAGCACCGCAACTGCCAACCCGAGCAGAAGCGAGGAGGGCCGGATGATCGATGCCCCCGCCGAAACGATTCCGAACGGTAGAGACACCAGTGCCCCCACGGCCATCGCTAGAGCAATGCCGTCGAGCTTCGGGAACCGCGCGCCCGACCGCGACGAGAGCAGAATGTAGCCCGACCAGCATGCTCCGGCCGCCGCGGCGAACGCGACACCCACCGGATCGAGCGATCCCGACCCCGCCTGGCTCAGCAGCACGACCCCGGCGAACGCGAGCACTGCCCACAGCCAGCTCGACGCCCGCCG
This sequence comes from Subtercola sp. RTI3, assembly GCF_035018625.1. Classification (NCBI taxonomy): domain Bacteria; kingdom Bacillati; phylum Actinomycetota; class Actinomycetes; order Micrococcales; family Microbacteriaceae; genus Subtercola; species Subtercola sp. RTI3. The sequence continues at coordinate 530 of NZ_JASJXO010000069.1, forward strand.
GCTCACCACAACCGACAGTACGAGCGGCCCCAGAACCTCAATAGTCACGGTTGTTCCGAGCGGCAGCCTGTCGAGTGCCTCATAGAAGAGCATGTTCATGCTGGCGAGCACAACACCGAACCCGACAACGGTCATCCAGTCGCTGCGGCTGTAGCCGCGCATTCGGGGCCGGCAGACGATCATCAGAATGATGGCAGAGAACACCAGGCGCAGCGTGACCATGCCGAGCGCACCGACCGCCGGAAAGAGCACCACCGCGAACGATGCGCCGACCTCCTGGCACGCCAGCCCGGCCACCACGATGCCGACGGGCCAGAGCGTGGCTGGCCGCGGCGCAGTACCGGGAGCCGAGGTCACTCGTTCACGTTACCGGCTCTGCTGGCTCCGGATGCTGCACCGTCGCTCGCGTCGCCCTTCGTTGCTTCACCATCCATGCCGCCCGACGTGCCGTTTGAGCCGCCGCGGTCTGCGCCGCCGCCCGCCGGTAGCGTGCTCGCACTTGCCGCACCAGCCGCAGCCGCATCCGCATCCGCTGCGCCGTACGCCCGCGAACGCCGGCTCACCAGCACAGCGGCCACCACGATCGACACCGCCGAACCGAGCAGCACCGCGAGCGTGCCCTCGTCGACGACCTCGTCGAGCCCGGCGAAGGCGAGTTCGTTCATGAGGAGTGACACGGTGAATCCGATGCCGCCGAGCCCGCCGATCATCACGAGGTCAGCGAGGCTGAGCAGCGCAGGCGAGTTGCGGCCGACCGTGCGGTTCGCGATCACTCCCGCCACGGTGATGCCCACCACCTTGCCAACGGGAAGCGCGATGAGGATGCCCCAGAACGCCGGCGTCAGCTGCCCGATGCCCACCGACGGTATGGCAACCAGCGCCGCGGCGAAGGCGAACAGCGGTAGAACGAGCCCGTTTGAAATCGGCTGCAGTGCGTGCGCCGCACGGGCAGCCGGCGGGCCGGCCATGGCGAGCCCGAGCGCCACTCCGGCGATCGTGGCGTGCACGCCCGACTGGTACATGAAGTACCACGCTGCGATGGCGACGACGATCATGGCGGCCACGATCATCCATTGCCCGCCGCGTTCGGTCGTTCGGCGCCGAGCCAGTGCGCGGCTGAGCAGCGCGAACACCACGATGGCCACGGCGGCACCGCCGAGCGCGGGCAGGTTGAGCGACGTGGTGAAGAACACCGCGATGATCAGAATGGCCACGAGGTCGTCGAGCACAGCCAGCGCCAGTAAGAAGATGCGTACGCGGGTGGGCAGCGCTCGGCCGAAGATGGCGAGCACACCCAGAGCGAATGCGATGTCTGTGGCGGTGGGGATGGGCCATCCGTCACCGTAGGGGCTACCGATCGTGGCGATCAGAAAGACGCCCGCGGGCACGATGACCCCGCCGAGTGCCGCAATGGCGGGCACGATCGCCTTGGCGGGGGAGTTCAGTGACCCGGCGACGAGCTCGTGTTTCAGCTCGACGGCCACGATGAAGAAGAAGATGGCCAGCAGGCCGTCGCTGATCCAGTGCCCGAGCGACAGGTCGAGGCCGATGCCAGCGAACCCGACGTGGGCATTCTTCGCGGCAAAAAGCGCCGAACCCGCGGGCGAGTTGGCCAGCACGAGCCCGAGCGCGGCGGCGACCAACAGAATGGCGGCCGAGTTTCGTTCCGAGCGAAGAATGCTCACAGTGGTCTCCTGACCGTTGATGCGACTGAACGCGAGAGCGGCTCTTCGCCACCCGCCGACCAGACTTCCCGGCACACCGGTTACAGTCTATCGAAAGCCTCTCCGCGCCGGGCGGGGCTCATCGATTGAAGGTTCTGTGACCATTCCGCTGTTCTCCTCGCCCCCATCGGATGCCGTTGCCCCGCGCCCCGCCGCCGAACCGGGCGGTGCAGTTGCTGGCGAGGCCGCGCAGGTGCTTGACGGGTCAGCTCGAGCCGGGCATCCGGAAGCCGCAACCGAACACACTGCTGCGTCGAAGCTCGACGAGCTCATCACCGTGACCGCACGACTCCGTGCCCCCGGCGGATGCCCGTGGGATGCCGAGCAGACCCATTCCTCTCTCGTGCGCTACCTCATCGAGGAGTCGCACGAGCTGGTCGACGCCATCGAGTCGGGCTCGCGCGAAGACCTGCTCGAAGAGCTGGGTGACGTGCTGTACCAGGTCATCTTCCACGCCGATCTCGCGGCGCACACCGCGGGTGAGAGCTTCGACATTCAGGATGTCGCGGCCCACATGACCGCGAAAATGGTGGGCCGGCACCCGCACGTCTTCGGTGACGCAACGGCCGAGAGCGCCGCCGATGTGGTGGGCATGTGGGACGACCTGAAGGCCGTCGAGAAGCCCGGTCGCACGAGCGTGCTCGACGGAATTCCGCTCGGCATGCCCTCGCTGCTGCTCGCCGACAAGCTGCTCGGCAAGGCGCAGAAGGTCGGTGTGCTCGACGCCGCGGCGCCCCCGGCCATCGCGTTCGCCAGCGAAGACGAGCTCGGGCCGCTGCTGCTCGCCATCGCACTCTCGGCCAAGACGCAGGGCTTCGACGCCGAGCGGGCGCTCCGAAACGCGCTCCGCGATCTCTCGGGCGAGATCCGTGAGGCCGAAGCGGCGTCGGCGTCGGCGTCGGTTCCGGCTCCGGATGCCCACCCGACCGGCCTCGCCGCTGACACCTTCGACGCCGGCGTGATCGCCCTCCCCGCCGCCGACTGACTGCGCGCCACCCGCGCGCACTCGCCCACGCCGCGGGCTGGCACAATTGACCCATGGCCCAAGCAATAACCCCGCCCCGCGGCATGCGCGACTTTCTGCCCGCCGAGAAGGCGACCCGCGAGCGTGCGCTCGGCATCATCCGCACGAGTTACACCGCGCACGGGTTCGACGAGATCGAGACCCCGGTCATGGAAGACATCGAGCGCCTGCACTCCGGCCTCGGCGGCGACAACGAGAAGCTGAGCTTCAGCGTGCTGAAGCGCGCGATTCCCACCGAAGATCTCGAGAAGGCGGCCGCAGAGGGCGACGCACAGCAGCTCGCCGACCTCGGGCTGCGCTTTGACCTGACCGTTCCGCTCGCTCGGTTCTACGCCAGTCACCGCGGCGAGCTGCCGAGCGTGTTCCGTGCCATCCAGATCGCCCCTGTCTGGCGAGCCGAGCGCCCGCAGAAGGGCCGCTACCGCCAGTTCGTGCAGTGCGACATCGACATCATCGGCGAGCCGAGCCAGCTGGCCGAGGCCGAGATCATCACGGCCACTCTCGCGACGCTCGATGAGCTGGGGCTGGCCGGCTGCACCATTCGCATCAACGATCGCCGCGTGCTCACCGCGATGCTCGATGTGTTCGGGTTCGGTGCCGCCGAGCATCCACAGGTCTTGATCACCGTCGACAAGCTCGACAAGATCGGCGCCGACGGCGTGGTGACAGAGCTGCGCGAACGCGGTGCGACCCCGGCCGCTGTCGACGCGCTCGACGCCTTCTTTCACCGCGTCACGACCCTCGAGTTCAACCCGTTCGGCGTGCGCGCCATCACCAAGGCGCTGCCCGCCGGGGTCGATGAAGCCCTCATTGCTGAGCTTGCCGCCCTCGCCGACGTCATCGACCCCGCCAAGCTCGTCTTCGACCCGTTTCTGGTGCGCGGCATGGGCTACTACACGGGAACCATCTTCGAGATCGCGCACCCCGACTTCACCTTCTCGCTCGGCGGCGGGGGCCGGTACGACGGCATGATCGGTCGCTTTCTCGGCCAAGAGGTGGCGGCCTGCGGCTTCTCGATCGGGTTCGAGCGCATCGTCGATCTTCTGCAGTCAGACTCGGTGGGGGCTCCGGATGCCCTGCTGCTGCTGCACGACCCCTCCGCCTCTCCTGCCCAACTCGTGGGCCTGAAGACGCAGCTCATCGCCTCCGGAACCCGCGTGCGACTCGAACGCCGCACCAAGAACACCAAGGCGCAACTCGATCGCGCCCAGGCCTCAGGCTTTGGCAGCTTCGCGTTCGTGACCCCCGCTACCCACTCCGTGGAAGACCTCGAGGTCAAACCGATCTGACCCGTGGCTGCGGCGCCAGCCTCTTTCGGCCGGCCGGCCCGCAGCTGTGCCCTGGCACATTTGGTATATACATAGTTCAGCTATACAATTAATCAAGTGAACAGCGAACTCTCAGTACTTCTCGGTGATCTTGTAACGGTCACCCACCGTCTTACCCGTCTCGCGGCCCAGGCCACGGGAGACAGCACCTCACCCGCCGCCTGGCGAACCCTGAGCGTTCTGACATCGGCCGGCCCCATGCGCATCGGCGAGTTGGCCCTGGCCAGTCGTGTCAGCCAGCCCACGATGACCAAGATCGTCGCGAACCTCAACGAGCTCGAGTGGATCAAGCGCATCGCCGACTCTTCTGACGCCCGTGCGTGGCACATCGCCATCGCCCCGAAGGGCCAGAATGCCCTGAACGACTGGCGCTACCGCCTGGGCGCAGCGCTCGAGCCCCTCTTCGCCGATCTCAGCGTTCGCGAACTCGGGGTGCTCTCTGAGGCCACCGACCTGATCGGCGACCGCATCACGGTTCAGGAGATGGCGGCGTAACGATGTCAGTGCACGCGCCACACGGTGCCGGCGGAACGAGTATTCTGCACCAGCCCAAAGCGGTGTGGGCTGTCGCCTTCGCCAGCGTCATCGCCTTCATGGGCATTGGTCTGGTCGACCCGATTCTGCCGGCCATCGCCTCGAGTCTTCACGCCAGCCCCACGCAGACCAGCCTGCTCTTCACGAGCTACCTGGTCATCACGGGCCTCGCGATGCTCATCACCAGCTTCGTGTCGAGCCGCATCGGCGCCAAGAAGACGCTGCTGATCGGCCTCGCGCTGATCGTGGTTTTCGCGGCGCTCGCGGGCGCCTCGGGCAGCGTCGAAGCCGTCATCGGTTTTCGCGGCGGCTGGGGCCTCGGCAACGCCTTCTTCATCTCCACCGCGCTCGCGACGATCGTCGGCGCCGCCAGCGGGGGAGCCTCGAGCGCCATTGTGCTCTACGAGGCCGCGCTCGGCCTCGGCATAGCGATCGGCCCGCTGCTGGGGGGCCTGCTCGGCTCGATCAGCTGGCGCGGGCCGTTCTTCGGCACGGCCGTGCTCATGGCAGTCGGGTTTGTCGCCATCGCCGTGCTGCTCCAGAAAGACGAGAAGGCCGATCGTACGCCGACCCGGTTGAGTGCTCCGCTGCGGGCACTGGGCAACCCGAGCATCCGGCTGCTCGCCTTCACCGCCCTGTTCTACAACATGGGCTTCTTCACCCTGCTCGCGTACACGCCGTTTCCGCTGGGGCTGAATGCCATCGGCCTCGGCTTCACGTTCTTCGGCTGGGGTATGGGCGTCGCCGTCACCTCGGTGTTCGTCGCCCCGATGCTCACCGCGCGCATGAAGCGTACGACCGCCCTCACGGGGGCACTGGTGCTGCTCGCTCTCGACCTCGTCGCCGGCGGTCTGCTCATCGCCTCGACCGTCGGGCTCATCGTCTGCATCGTGGTGGGCGGCCTCATGCTCGGAGTGGTCAACACCGTTCTCACCGAGTCGGTGATGATGGCGACCGACCTGCCGCGCACGGTGGCGTCATCGGCATACTCGGCCGTGCGCTTTCTCGGCGGCGCCATTGCCCCGCCCGCCGCCGCAGCTCTGGCCGCGGCCATCACGCCCGGCTTTCCCATGTATGCCGCTGCCGGTTCAGTGATCGTGGCTGCGTTGTTCGTGGTGTTCGGCCGCAAGACACTGGCCCGTGTCGACAACGGCGGCGAAGAGACCGAGCTCATCGAGGCCGAAGCCCTGAGCGTCGGCGAAGGGTAACTCGCTCGTCTCGTCGTTAGACTGGGGCCCGGATGCCCGCTCCCGGCGTCATCCGCAATTTTCAACCCTGAGGAGACAATCCAGTGGCACTGATCGAAGCCGTAGGCGCTCGCGAAATACTCGACTCGCGTGGTAACCCCACCGTCGAGGTCGAGGTTCTGCTCGACGATGGCGTGGTTTCCCGCGCTGCCGTTCCGTCTGGCGCGTCGACCGGCGCGTTCGAGGCATACGAACTGCGCGACGGCGACAAGAGCCGTTACCTCGGCAAGGGCGTGCTGAAGGCCGTCGATGCCGTCATCGACGAGCTCGGCCCGGCGCTCGAAGGTTTCGACGCAAGCGACCAGCGTCTGATCGACGGCGCGATGATCGACCTCGACGGTACCGAGAACAAGAGCCGCCTCGGCGCGAACGCCATCCTCGGTGTCTCGCTGGCCGTGGCCCGTGCGGCAGCCGACTCGGCTGACCTGCCCCTGTTCCGCTACGTCGGCGGCCCGAACGCGCACGTGCTGCCCGTTCCGATGATGAACATCATCAACGGTGGCTCACACGCCGACTCGAACGTCGACATCCAGGAGTTCATGATCGCGCCCATCGGCGCCGAGACGTTCTCTGAGGCCCTGCGTTGGGGCGTCGAGACCTACCACGCGCTCAAGTCGCTCATGTCGAAGAAGGGTCTCTCCACCGGGCTCGGCGACGAGGGCGGCTTCGCGCCGAACCTGTCATCGAACGCCGCTGCGCTCGACCTCATTCTCGAGGCCATCACGGCCGCCGGTTTCACGCCCGGTGAAGACATCGCCCTGGCCATGGATGTCGCTGCCAGTGAGTTCTACCGCGACGGCGCCTACCAGTTCGAGGGCAAGGCGACCTCGTCGACCGAGCTCAGCAGCTACTTCGAGAACCTGCTCGCCAACTACCCGCTGGTCTCCATCGAAGACCCGCTCGAAGAAGACGACTGGGAGGGCTACCAGCACCTGACCGCCTCGATCGGCAGCAAGGTTCAGATCGTCGGCGACGACCTGTTCGTCACCAACCCGGTGCGCCTGGCCAAGGGCATCTCGCTCGGTGCCGGCAACTCGATGCTCGTGAAGGTCAACCAGATCGGCACGCTCACCGAGACGCTCGACGCGGTCTCGCTTGCACAGCGTTCGGGTTACACCACGATGATGTCGCACCGCTCAGGCGAGACCGAAGACACCACCATCGCCGACCTCGCCGTTGCCACCAACTCGGGTCAGATCAAGACCGGTGCGCCTGCCCGCAGCGAGCGCGTCGCTAAGTACAATCAACTCTTGAGGATCGAAGAAGAGCTCGCCGAAGCAGCCGTCTACGCCGGCCGCACGGCGTTCCCGCGCTTCCGGGCGTAAGTCTCGCGGGGGTGTTCCTCACGCACGAAAGACAGTTGTGAGGAACATCCCGATGCGACCATTCGAAAAGCACAGACCCGCAGCTCCCGCACGCGCGGGGGAGAACCAGCCCACGAACTGGTTGCGCAGCATACGGTTCTCCGGTTTCACCGTGCTCATGCTCATCGTGCTGGTGCTTTTCGTCGTCATCGTGGCACCCGGTGCCCGCATCTTCATTGAGCAGCGCCAGCAGATCGCCGACCTGCAGCAGAGCGTGGCTGCCGCCCAGACGCAGAACTCGGCGCTCACGTCAGAGGTCGCCCGGTGGAGCGACCCGGCCTACATTCGCGCCGAGGCCCGCGACCGGCTCTACTTCGTGATGCCCGGCGAGACCGGGTTTCTGGTGCTCGACGACACCAAGCCCGGGGCGGCGGCGGCCACCGCGCCGGTGAGCACGAGCATCCAGTCGACCCAGAGCAATTGGATGGCGGCCCTGTTCGCCTCAGGCATGACCGCGGCGTTGAGTACCCAAACCCCCGATCAACTCGGGTCTACCCCTACAGGCAGCAAATGACCACACCACCGTTCGACCCGCCCACCGCCGCCGATATCGCCACCGTTTCGGCACAGCTCGGCAGGCCCGCGCGCAACGTGCTCGGAATCTCTGCGCGCTGTGTGTGCGGAGCCCCCACGGTTGTGGCGACGGCCCCCCGGCTCGACGACGGTACCCCGTTTCCCACCCTCTACTACCTGAGCCACCCCGCGGCCACGGCGGCGATGTCAGACCTCGAGGCCACCCAGGTGATGCCCGAGTACCAGGCGATGCTCGCCGACGATGCAGAAGTGAAGGCCGCCTACGTCGCTGCCCACGAGCAGTACATCGCCGACCGCGAGGGCATTGCGGTGGTCGACGAGATCGCCGGCATCTCGGCCGGCGGTATGCCCGTGCGCGTGAAATGCCTGCACGCGCTGGCCGCACACGCTCTGTCAGCGGGGCCCGGGGTCAACCCCATCGGCGACCTGGCGCTGGCACGCGGAGACTGGTCGCCGCTCGTGTGCGAGTGCATCGACTACTCTCTTACCTAAGGCCAGTGCGGGCCCGTGAACAGCTTCGCGGCGTTCCGGCCGTTTCGGTGTGCCGGGGCAGCGCTGCGAAGGTAGTAGCCTATGGCTTGTACCTTCACTGAGGAGATCCTTTACTGTGCCCAAAATCCTGATCGTCGGCGGCGGCTACGCCGGTTTCTACACCGCCTGGAAGCTCGAAAACTGGCTTCGCCGCGGCGAGGCCGAGGTCACTGTCGTCGACCCGCTTCCGTACATGACCTACCAGCCCTTCCTGCCGGAGGTCGCCTCCGGCTCCATCGAGCCCCGCCACGCTGTCGTCTCGCTTCGTCGTCACCTGAAGTCGACCAAGATCATCGCCGGCAAGGTCACCAAGATCACCCACGGCGAGAAGTCGGCCACCATCACCCCGAACATCGGTGAGGCCTACGAGCTCGAGTACGACATGATCGTCGTCACGGCCGGCTCGGTCTCCCGCACGTTCCCCATTCCCGGGGTCGCCGACGAGGCCATCGGCCTCAAGACCATCGAAGAGGCCGTCGCCATCCGCGACCGCATCCTCACCAACTTCGACAAGGCATCGCAGCTGCCCGAAGGTGCCGAGCGCGACCGTCTGCTCACGTTCGTCGTGGTTGGCGGCGGTTTCGCCGGCATCGAGATCTTCGCCGAGATGCGTTCGTTCGCCAGCGACCTGCTCTCGAAGTACCCCGAGCTCGCGTTCGAAGACACCCACTTCCACCTCATCGAGGCCATGGGCCGCATCATGCCCGAGGTTTCGTTGAAGACCGCAGGCTGGGTCATCAAGAACCTGGCCGAGCGCGGCGCCGAGATCCATCTCGACACCCAGCTGAAGTCTGCCGTCGGCGGCGTCATCGAGCTCTCGACCGGCGAGTCATTCGAATCTGACACCATCGTGTGGACGGCCGGCGTCATGGCCAGCCCCATGCTGAAGAACACCGACCTGCCCATCGAAGAACGAGGTCGCCTGCGCGTGCGCCCCGACCTTCGCGTGCACGACGAGAACAACGAGATCGTGATCGACGCCTGGGGCGCCGGCGACGTGTCTGCTGTTCCTGACCTCACCGGTGGCGGCGTGGGCGGTTTCTGCGTTCCCAACGCCCAGCACGCCGTTCGCCAGGGCAAGCTGCTCGCGAAGAACCTCGTTGCCGAGCTGCGTGGCGAAGAGGTGCACGAGTACTTCCACAAGAATGCGGGCGCCGTCGCCGGTCTCGGTATCGGTGTGGGCGCATTCCAGTCGGGCAAGATCGGCATCACGGGTATTCTCGCGTGGTTCATGCACCGCGGTTACCACGGTCTCGCCATGCCGAGCTACGAGCGCAAGTTCCGCGTCATCTGGGGTTGGGTGCTCAACTTCTTCCTCGGCCGCGACATCGTTTCGCTCGAAGCCCGCGTCACCCCTCGTGCCGCGTTCGAAGAGTTCGCATCGCGCCCGCGCCCCGCTGCGCCGGCCGCTGCTGCGCCCGCTGAGGCCCCTGCCGGGCATCCGGGGCCGGCGGATGCACCCGTCGTCGTGGGCGGCGCCGTCTCGAAAGAGTAGGCGTACTCGTCACATGCTCTCTCACTGACCGCACGGCCTGATGTTCGGGTCGTGCGGTTCGTGTTTAGCAGAGTGACGGTTTTACGGGCCCCCATAGCCCAATTGGCAGAGGCAGTCGACTTAAAATCGACACAGTGAGGGTTCGAGTCCCTCTGGGGGTACTCATTGCGAAGGCCCTACTTCCCTTTCTTCGGGAGGAAGTATGGCCTTTTGCTTGCCTCTGGTTCTCGTCTTTGGACACATTTCGGACACACTTTGAAACAGTTCGAGTTGCAGGTGCCTGGTTGGTCATTCTGATCGCCTCTGGACGAGTCGCAACGTACCCAGCACGACGACTTTCGACGCCGACCGAAAATAGATGATTGTGTCTCACTAGCGCGGTATTTCGGCCATGTATCAAGCGAATGTCTCACGGGCCTCAGAGGGCGCCGCCCGAAAGTATTCGGCGATGTGGTGAACCCCGGTGTAGTGCAGCAGCGGTGCGCTCACTCCGCCCGTCGCAGCGGCTTCGCGGCACTGTCTCGCACGATCAGGCTCGGCACGATCAGCGGTATCGGCTGCGACTCTTCGCGCCTCATCAGGGCGAGAATCTGCTCGACCGCGCGCCGCCCGATCTCTTCGAAGTCGAGGTACACCGTGGTCAGCGCGGGCCGAAAGTACGCCGACTCGGCGACGTTGTCGAAGCCCACGACGCTGATCTGGCCCGGAACAGACAACCCTTTCTCGTCGAACGCCTTCACGGCCCCCAGCGCAAACGGATCGTTGGCAGCGAAGACAGCAGTGACCTCCGGATGCTCGGCCAACTGCAACCCGGCCCGGTACCCCGCAAGCGCACTCCAGTCGGCTGTCTTCACGACAGGCGGCAGCGCCTTGCCCCGCGATGAGAGTTCTTCTGCCCAGCCGCGTCGCCGAGCATCCGTCGCCAGCCAGCCCTGCGGGCCTTCGATGTGCCAGACAGTGTCGTGACCGAGGTCGAGCAGGTGACCGACAGCCAAGCGCGCACCCCGCACCTCGTCGATAGAGACGCTGGTGGCGCTGGCCGGCGAACCCTGCTCGAAGGTCACGACCGGCACGTCGCTCTCAAGCCCGCGCAGCACTTCCAGGGCGGCATACAACGGCGCGAGCACGATGACACCGTCGACCTCGTCGGCGCTGAGCTCGTTCAACGCCGAGCGGATGCTGCGGTGGTCGAGTTCGCCGAGGGTCACCAAACGCGTGGAGTATCCGTTGAGGCGCGCCTGCTCAGAGATACCGAAGAGCGCCACCGACGGCCCGTGAACCGACAAAGCGTAACTGACCACGCCGAGGTTCATCGTGCGGCTGCTGGCCAGCGCCGCCGCGGCCGTGTTGCGCCGATACCTGAGCTGCTCGATAGCAGTCTGCACACGTTCGCGGATGTCGGGCGACACGTTGTGGGCGTTGTTGACCACCCGCGACACCGTCTGTTGAGACACCCCGGCCAGCGCGGCGACGTCGACCATCCGGGCACCTTTCGACTTCGACGCAGTTCTCGTCATGGTCTTGCACCCCTCACTGCTCTGCCTCTTGCCGCCTCCTCCATTATGCGACAGCCGCCGGTGTCACGGCCGCCGGTAGCGCAGCACCTCCGGGTGTCGCTCGTACGGCCATTCCGCATCGACGATCATGTATTTCTTCGTCGTGTAGCTGCCATCCATTGTCGAGGCGAGGGTGGGTGGCCCGTCGAACCCGATTACTGCCCAGCCGATGCGGTTCTCGTTTCCGCCGTAGACCGGGTCGCTATAAAAACCCTGCCTCGAGTTCAGCACGAGCAACGGAAAGAACGACAGAAAGTCTTCGTTCACCGGCTGATTTCCGGCCGGGGCGCCCCCGAGGCCGTCGTCTTCCGGCGCATCGAACGAGAACTTCGTGGGCTTCGGTTCACCCGAGAGTTCTTCGAGCACAGCGTCTTGCTGGTCGCACGAGAGCGCAACGAAGTGCGCACCGAACCGCCCGACGGAGACGTCACACAACTGAATCAGACCCGAACGGTACAGGTCGCGGCGTTGTTCGATGCGCTCGGCCCAGGCCCTTTCTTCGCGGCCCTGCATGCGCAGAAAACCTTCACCGTCGGCCGCCGCGAACACGAATTGGGTTCCCGCGAGCATCCGGTCGATGAAGCGCACGACGTGCGCCTCGGTCGCGCCCGGGTGATTGTCGGTCGGAATGATGCGGGCGGCGGCGGCTTCGATTGTGCGCCAGTCTTCGTCGCTGAAGTAGATCGGCCCGTCGACGTCGCGCGTCGAGATCGGGTCCGTCACCCATTCTGCTTGTCCCATGAGGGGGTCTCCTTGTCGTAGTGGTGAGAGAGTGTTGCGCGCCGGGGAGGTCGGGTGGATGCCCGGCTAGCCCTGCGCCCAGCCCCGCGAGTCGACCCTGATGATCTGGTCGGCGCAGCGCCACGCGTTGGCCATGATCGTCAGTGCCGGGTTGATGCCCGTCGCTGTCGGAAAGAAGCTCGCGTCGAACACGTACAGGTTGGGCACGTCGTGCGTGCGGCACCACCGATCGACGACCGAGGTCGCCGGGTCGTCACCCATTCGCGTCGTGCCGAGTTCGTGCGAAGTGTTGCCGGTGATGCGTTCCATGTTCACGGGGATGACCTTTCGGGCGCCGGCCGCCTCGAGAACCTCGCCGTTCTTCGCGACCTGCCATTTCTCTTGGGCGAAGTCGTTCCAGTGCGGCGTGTGCGTGATGCGAGCGACGGGTAGCCCCCACGCGTCGGTCACCGTCGGATCGAGGTCGACGCGGTTGCTCTCGACCGGCAGATCGTGCAGCAGTATGCCGATCTTCATCGTGTGGTTGAACAGTTCGCGGTCGGCGTCTTTAGCCGCCGAACCCCAGGTGGGGCGCCCGGGAAAACTCCAGTTGACCGGGTGACCCAGGTTCGACGGAAAGATGAGCGAACCGAGAATGTGGCCGCGGCTCTCGTCAGTCTCGTAAAAGTCGAACGAGCACCCGCTCATGTAGTGCCCAGACCATCCGTACAGCGGGTCTGTCAGATCACGGTCGAAGAGGCCGACCGAGAAGGAGTACTGGTGGAACGTCGCGTTGCGACCGACCTGCCCGCTGCTGTTCGCCAGCCCGTCGGGAAAGAGGGCCGACTTAGACATCAGCAGAAGGCGCGGAGTCTCGATTCCGCCGCCGCAGACGATGACTGCGTTCGCCAGCTGAACCCACTCATCGCCGTCTTCGTCTTGGTAACGCACCCCGGTGGCCTTGCCATCAGGGCCGACGAGAATCTCGCTGACGTAACAATCCGACCGCAAGTCGTACAGGCCGGTGTTGATCGCGTCGGGAATGAAGCTGATGAGCGTGGACGACTTGCCGGTTCCTGGGTCGGGGTATTGCTGCCAGAAGCCGTTCTCGCTGAACGGCTGCCGCCCGCGGTACGGTTCCGTCACCATGCCCTGCGGCATGGGGAACGTGCTGTGGCCGAGCTTGTCCATTGCGGTGGCGAAGGTGCGGCCGATCTGGCTGAGGGGCGACGGCTTTGTCGGGTACCCCCTGCTGCGCCGGCCCTCCCAGCGGTTCGCGCCGCCGAGACCGGATGTGCCGAATTCCCACTCCACGCGGGTGTAGTACGGCTCGAGTTCGTCGTAGGTGATCGGCCAGTCGACCAGGCTTGCTCCCTCGACGTCGCCGTGGATCGAGCGCAGCTTGAAGTCGTTCTCGGTCATTCGCGGTACCATGCCGCCCCAGTGTGTCGTGCCACCCCCGACGACTTGAGGGGTCGCCGAGAAGTTGGTCACCACGGCCTCTTCCCTGTCGTTCGGTCGGTAGGTGCGCGGTTTGAGCTTCGGGTCTTGCCAGATGAAGTTTCTGTTCAGATACTTCAGCTCGTCGCCCGAGGCGTGCTCGGGCTTCAGCCATGGCCCGCGCTCCAGCCCGACGACGCGCATTCCGGCCTCGGTCAGCACCTTTGCTGCCGTTGCGCCACCTGCCCCTGCCCCGACGATGACGACATCGACCGGTTCGGGGTTCTTCTTGGTCTTCATGAGGTGCTCTTTCTGTTCGTTTCTGATGCGCTTGCTCGGTAGCCGTCGATGACGGCTCACCCTGCGAAGGCTTCGATTCCGGCGCGCCCCACGTGGGCCAGGGGCAGGAGTTCGCTCCACAACTCGTCGGGAATCTCGATGCCGGCCAGTGCAACGGTCTGGTCGACGCGGCCGGGTTCCGACATTCCGACGATGGTCGAGGTGACCCGTTCGTCGCGCAGCGAGAACTGCAGGGCCGCGGCCGCGAGCGGTACACCTGCGGCCAGGCACAGCCGTTCCATCTCGCGGACCCGGGCGAGAGTGCCGTCGCTTACCGGTGCGTAGCAATACGTCGGTACAGCGTCGGGGCCCTTCACGAGCATCCCGCCGCCGAATGGTGCTGCGTTGATGAATGCCACACCGCGGCGGTGGGCGTCGTCGAGCAGGGGTTCGGCCGTCTGTTCGACCAGCGTGAATCTGTTGTGGCTGATCACCGCGTCGAAGACCTCGGTGGCGAGGTACTGCAGTTCGACATCGATCGGGCCCCCTGCCACACCGAGGTGCTGGATGACCCCCTGCTGTTTCAACTCGATAAGTGCTTCGAGCGGTCCGCCCGCAGCGGTAGCCTGCTCGAACGTGATCTTCTCGGGGTCGTGCAGATAGACCAGCGGAAGGGTGTCGAGCCCCAATCTTTCGAGACTCTCGTCGATCGACTTCTTGACGCGGTCGCCCGAGAAGTCGGTCGAACCCGGCAGCGGGTCGACCTTCGTGGCGATGAGAAATCCGTCAGGAACTCCGCCGTTTTCACGGATCGCCCGGCCGATGCGGCGCTCGCTGGCGCCCCCGCCGTACTCGTTGGAGGTGTCGATGAAGGTGAACGGCCCGTCGAACACTCGCTTAATGGTCGCCACGGCAGTTTCTGAGCTGACTTCGTAGCCATATTGCGCCGGAAAGCTGCCCAGGGCGCTTGTTCCGACGCAGACTGATGACACGAACAGCGGTGTTCGGCCGAGACTGCGAGTAGTGAGAAGCGGGGTGGGATTGTCTGCCGTCATGGGGTGCTCCTAGCGTTTTCGGTGCCGGTGAGAGGGGGTAGGCTGTCTCTTATACACATCT
>NZ_JASJXO010000070.1:0-14580 GCF_035018625.1 Subtercola sp. RTI3
CCCCCCCCCCCCCCCCCCCCCCCCCCCCCCCCCCCCCCCCCCTTTTTTTTTAGATGTGTATAAGAGACAGCACCACGACAGCAGCCCTCCGCATAGACTCCCGCCCGTACCGGCTGTCGCGACCCATCGAGCTCGACGCACACCGGGTGCTCACCTTCCTTGAGCGGGGCGCCCACCGGGTGGCCTTGGCCGCGTACGCCGGGCCGCTGCTGGTGGGCTCCGAGGCCCCGGGCATCGTCGAGATTCGAGCGGAGATCAGCGGCGACGTTCGCGAATCCGTGTTGGCCGACGCCTCGGCCGACGTGCTGCTCGCCTACGCCCGCACCGACGAGTGCGCGTACGACCGTGCGGTGTGGATGGCCTGCCTCACCCGTTTGCCCGTGCAATCGCCCAAACGGGCATCCGTTGTCACTCGCATCGAACGCATTGACGAGCAAGTGGGCCCGGCGCAACCTTCGCGCAACCTTCGCTGACGTACGTTTCGGGGTAGGCGTCCGACCCTGGGCGCCACACGACAACGACGTCAAAGGATCGAACAATGACCATCTACGCACAGCCCGGCACCGAGGGCTCGAAGGTCACCTTCAAACCGCGCTACGAGCACTGGATCGGCGGCCAGTGGGTAAAGCCTGTCAAAGGCCAGTATTTCGAAGACATCACCCCCGTGACCGGTAAGCCGTTCGCCGAGGTGGCGCGCGGTACCGCTGAAGACATCGATGCGGCACTGGATGCTGCACACAAGGCAGCGCCCGCCTGGGGTAAGACCTCCCCCACTGAAAGAGCGGCGGTACTGAACAAGATCGCCGACGTCATCGACGCGAACCTCGAACTGCTCGCCGTGGCCGAGACCTGGGACAACGGAAAGCCCGTTCGCGAACCCCTGAACGCCGACCTGCCGCTCGCGTCAGACCACTTCCGCTACTTCGCGGCCGCGATTCGCGCGCAAGACGGCGACCACGCCGAGCTTGACGCCGACACCGTGGCGTACCAGTTTCACGAGCCGCTCGGCGTGGTGGGGCAGATCATTCCGTGGAACTTTCCGATTCTGATGGCGGTGTGGAAGCTTGCTCCCGCCCTCGCGGCCGGCAACGCTGTGGTGTTGAAGCCTGCGGAGCAGACCCCGGTGTCGATTCTCGTGCTGATCGAGCTCATCGGAGACATCCTGCCGCCCGGCGTTCTCAACATCGTCAACGGGTTCGGCGTCGAAGCGGGCAAGCCGCTCGCCTCGAGCCCGCGCATTCGCAAGATCGCTTTCACGGGTGAGACCAGCACCGGCCGGCTCATCTCGCAGTACGCGAGCGCCAACCTCATCCCCGTCACCCTCGAGCTCGGTGGCAAGTCGCCGAACATCTTCTTCAAAGACATCGCCGACGCCGACGACGCGTTCTATGACAAGGCGCAGGAGGGGTTCGCACTCTTCGCATTCAACCAGGGCGAGGTGTGCACGGCTCCCAGCCGCGCGCTCATTCACAAGCCGATCTACGACTCGTTTCTCGACACCGTCACCGCACGCACCGCGAAGGCGATTCAGGGCAACCCGCTCGACACCGACACCCAGGTGGGCGCCCAAGCGTCGAACGACCAGCTCGAGAAGATTCTGAGCTACATCGACATCGGCAAGCAAGAGGGGGCGAAGGTACGTCTCGGCGGCGAGCGCGCCGACCTCGGCGGCGACTTCGCAGAGGGCTACTACGTGCAGCCGACCATCTTCGAAGGCCACAACAAGATGCGCCTCTTTCAGGAGGAGATCTTCGGCCCGGTCGTCGCGGTCACCTCATTCGAAGACTATGACGACGCTATCTCCATCGCGAATGACACGTTGTACGGCCTCGGTGCTGGCGTCTGGTCGCGCAACGGCAACGTCGCCTATCGGGCGGGGCGTGACATCCAGGCCGGCCGGGTGTGGGTGAACAACTACCACGCCTACCCCGCCGGCGCGGCGTTCGGCGGCTACAAGAGCTCGGGCATCGGGCGCGAGAACAACAAGCTCGCCCTCGACCACTACCAGCAGACCAAGAACCTGCTCGTGTCCTACTCGGAGAACGCGCTCGGCTTCTTCTAAACCGGCGCTGCTGTTCGGGGCCTGCGCCCCACAATCGTGCGGGCCTCGCTCACGGACTACCGGGGCGGGGCTCGCACCGTTAGCGTTGACATATGCCAGCGTCGGCTGGAGAAACGAAGGTCATCATGATCGCTGCGGCTGTCACTGTGCCGAACGAAACGCACTCGCGCGTCTCGCTGAATGACTCGAGCGTCGAACTGCTTCGCACACTGTGGGTTCAGTACGGCCCGCTGATGTTCCATCAGTCTGGCGGATGCTGCGACGGCAGTTCACCGATGTGCTACCCCGCCGGCGATTTCATCACAGGTGACTCAGACATTCTGCTGGGCACCTTCAACATCGCTCCCGTCGGCGCCGAGGCGCAACCGATCGACTTCTGGATGTCGGTTGAACAGTTTCAGTACTGGAGCCACACGCACCTCACGGTCGACGTGGTGAAGGGGCGTGGCAGCGGGTTCTCCGTCGAGGCACCCGAAGGAGTACGGTTCATGATCCGGTCGCGGCTGATGGAGACGGCGACGCCGTTCAGTTAGCGTGCCCCGGGCAGGCGGCCCCTCGCCCTGGTGCTCAGGTTAGTGCTCGCCTTGATACTCGCCTTACTCCTCGCCGTAGCTCCCCGTCGGGCTGAACCCGCTCGGCAACGCGAACGGGTCGACCACCCGCGACGACCGCACCGAATCGTGCATGAGCGCCGCGAGCTCGCCGGCCGCGCGCGAGACACGATCGGGCAGCGCAGTCGAACCCGCACCGGCCCCAGTACCCCAGTCGCTCGATGCCGCATACACGGCGGTCGGCACCACCACGGCGTGCAGGTATGCGAACAGCGGTCGCATCGCGTAGTCGAGCGCGAGTGAGTGCCGCTCGGTTCCACCCGTGGCGCCGATCACCACCGCAAGGTCGGTCACTGCGGTGGGCTCGATCACATCGATGAACGATTTGAACAGCCCGCTGTAGCTGGTGGTGAAGATGGGCGTGACCGCGATCATCCCGTCGGCCGACGACAGCGCATCGAGCGCCACCTGCAGCTTCGGAGGCGCAAACCCGGTGAGCAGGTTGTTCGTGATGTCGTGCGCGAGGTCGCGCAACTCGATCACCTCGACGCTGACCTCGTCGCCGAGCAGCGAGAGGTGCTCCCTGGTGGCGGTGGTCAGCCGGTCGGCCAGCAGCCGCGTCGACGACGGCTGACCGAGCCCGGCGCTGACCACGACGAGCTTCTTCGTGGCCACGGTCAGACCCTTTCTGAAGGTCGGCCGCTTGCGGCCAAGCCGAACGCGGCGCCCGTGCCCGGGCCTGTCGCGGCGCCCGTCGCTGCACCCGCTTCTGCGGCAGCATCTGAGCCTTCGCGGGCTGCGCCGAGCGCCGCCACCTTCGAAGCGGCGACCAGCGACGCGTGCGTGGGGCCGTCGGGCACAGTGGCCGGCCGGTTCTTCGCGAATTCTTTGCGGAGCACCGGCACAACCTCTTCGCCCAGCAGGTCGAGCTGCTCGAGCACGGTCTTCAGCGGCAGGCCCGCGTGGTCCGTGAGAAAGAGCTGGCGTTGGTAGTCGCCGAAGTATTCGCGCATGCTCGCGTACCGGTCGATGACCTGCTGCGGGCTGCCCACCGTCAACGGAGTCTGCTCGGTGAAGTCTTCGAGTGACGGCCCGTGACCGTACACCGGAGCCTCGTTGAAGTACGGCCTGAACTGGTTCACTGCGTCTTGCGAGTTCTTCGCCATGAACGCCTGACCGCCCAGCCCCACAATCGCCTGCTCGGCGGTACCGTGACCGTAGTGCTCGAAGCGCTGACGGTAGTAGTTCACCAGCTGCATGTAATGCTCTTTGGGCCAGAAGATGTTGTTCGCAAAGAACCCATCCCCGTAGTACGCAGCCTGCTCCGCAATCTCCGGCGACCGGATGCTCCCGTGCCACACGAACGGAGCCACCCCGTCGAGCGGCCGCGGTGTGCTCTGAAAGCCCTGCAGCGGAGTACGGAACTTGCCCTGCCAGTCGACATACTCTTCACGCCACAGCCGGTGCAGCAGCGCGTAGTTCTCGATGGCGAGCGGGATGCCCTGCCGAATGTCTTGCCCGAACCACGGGTACACCGGGCCCGTGTTGCCGCGGCCCATCATCAGGTCGACGCGGCCGTCGCTCAGGTGCTGCAGCATCGCGTAGTCTTCGGCGATCTTCACCGGGTCGTTCGTCGTGATCAGCGTGGTCGCCGTGCTCAGCAGCAGCGTCTCTGTCTTCGCCGCGATGTAGCCGAGCGTGGTCGTCGGGCTCGACGAGAAGAACGGCGGGTTGTGGTGCTCCCCCAGCGCGAACACGTCGAGGCCCACTTCTTCGGCCTTCTGCGCAATCGTGACGATGTCTGTGATGCGCTGGTGTTCACTCGGGGTGGTGTGGTTTGTGGGGTCAGCCGTCACATCGCTGACGCTGAAGATTCCGAACTGCATGATGCTCTCTTTTCTATGCGTTTGCATCGATATTCGAGTCAACGGATGCACACCGCAAACTATTCCCGGCCATCCCCAGCGTATTCGTTCGCCCTGATTGATGTATTCTCAATTACCGGTTTCGACCAGACTCACAAGACTCACAAGACTCACAAGACTCACAAGGAGGCGGGTGAAGAACCCATTTCGCCCATCGGCTGGCGCCGCACCGCCCGAGATCATCGGCCGTGCCGGGCTGTTCGACGAATTCGCATACGGCCTCCGACTTCGATCGGGCGCACCCGGCCTCTTGTCGATATTCACTGGCGCACGGGGAATCGGCAAAAC
Organism: Subtercola sp. RTI3; assembly: GCF_035018625.1. Lineage (NCBI taxonomy): Bacteria > Bacillati > Actinomycetota > Actinomycetes > Micrococcales > Microbacteriaceae > Subtercola > Subtercola sp. RTI3. The sequence continues at coordinate 4,827 of NZ_JASJXO010000070.1, forward strand.
GGTCATGCTCGGCGCCGCACAAGATCTGGCCATCGTTGCCGGGTGGGCCGTCATCTCCGAAACCGCCACCGGCGGGTTCGTGGGCCGCATTGGCGAGTCGATGCTTCGCCTGTGCCAAGAATTGGGCGACGGGCCACCGACCCGCAGGATCTCCGGATTCGCCGCCGCAGGGTTCAGCGTCACAACCCAACTGCCTCCAGAGAAGCAGGTCGACTGGAGGACCACTGGCGACACTCTGCTTCGCCTACTCGACCAGAACCATACTGGCCTCGCGATCACTGTCGACGAGATCCACGCCGCGGATCGCGGCGAAATCGCCAAGCTGGCGGCGAACGTGCAGCACTTCATCCGCGATGGGCTCCCCATCGCACTGGTCTTCGCCGGCCTCCCCGCCGCAGTTTCTGATCTGCTCAACGAAGGAGTGGCTACGTTCCTGCGTCGCGCAGACAGAATCGACCTCCACGCTGCCGCAGCGCGGGATGTCGAAGCATCCTATTGCCGAACGTTCGCAGAAGGGGGCTTCTCCCTGCCGACAGATCTCGCTCGCGTGGCCGCTGAGTCGACGGGCGGATACCCGTTTCTGATTCAACTCGTCGGGTACTTCCTTTGGCAAGAAGCCGAAGAGACACTGCGCCCACTCGATCACGAGGCTGTCGAGCGAGCTGTCACGGCGGCCCGTCGACGCAACGCCCGCACGGTTATTGAAGCAGCCCTCTCCACTACCTCGCGAAAAGATCGCGCCTTCCTCGACGCCATGTCTGCCAACGAGGGCCCAACTGCCATCGGCGAAATCACCAAGCGCCTCAACTCGAAGTCGAACACCATCGCGAACTACCGAAATCGACTTGTGGCCGCTGGACTCATCGAACCAGCCGGGTACGGTCTCGTCGCGTTTGCCATCCCCGGCCTTCGCGAGCATCTCCTGGCTCTCCACGAAGCCAACCGAACAGAAAGCCGCACCTGACTACAGACTCGCTCACTCATTCCCCCTCCGACGGCTCGCCCCAGCCCGCGAGCGCGCCCACGAACCCCCGCACGAGCCGCTCGAAGCTGCGGTCGATGTCGACGTCGAGTCCGAACGACCCCGACGCCTCGAGCGAGACGAACCCGTGCAGCATAGACCGCAGCGCCCGAATCGCGTCGATAGCGTCGTCGCCATGCAGGTCGTACGCGACCAGAACGTCGGCGATGATCTGCACCGCCCTCAACGAGATGAGCTCATCTTCGGCGTCTCCCGGCGCCGGCACCCACTGCGACGCCTCATACCGGGCGGGGTGAGCGAACGCCCATGAACGATACGCGCCCGACATGGCACGGATGGCATCACCCCCCGACCGCCCCACCGCGGCCCGCCCCAACACGTCGCCCAGCTGGGTCTTGGCCTCGAGGGAGATGCTCCGCCGCAGCCCCGCCATCGACTCGATGTGCTTGTAGAGCGATGGCTGCCGAACCCCCACCCGCACAGCGAGTGCCGCCAACGTGAGCTGGCTGAGCCCCACCTCATCGGCCATCACCGCCGCCTCTTCTACGACACGATCCCGCGTCAGCCCAGCCCTAGGCACGGTGCAGCACCGACTGAAGAAACGCGAGTACGACAGGCGTGACAACTTCCGGCTGCTGCGACTGCGGATAGTGCCCCGCCTCGGCCACCATGACAACCTCGGCGTGCAGGGTCTCGCCTATCCATCGAGCTTCAGCCGCAGGGTCTGTGAAGTCAGGATCGCGCTCACCCATGATCACCAGAACGGGTGCCGCGACATCCGGAAGCCTCGCCTCGACGGGCGCATGGTCGGTCTGCCTGGTTGTGAGCGAGAAGGCCTTCGCATACCCAGGGCGCCGCAGGCTGGCGCTGACCGACGCACGGTACGCGTCGAAATCGGCCGGCTTCTGCCCGGCGTACAGGGTGGGCATGTAGGCCTTCCATGACGCGGCCACCCAGAGCGGGGCCATCATCGCCCGAAAGACGCCCATCATCAGCGCATTGACCTTCGGGTTTCGCACGAACGGGCCGACCAGCACCAGCCCCGTGACCCGATCGGGATGCTCGGCCGCGACCAGCGCTGCCGCCCCCGCTGCCAGCGAATTGCCCACGATCACCGCAGAACCGCCCAGCTTCTCGATCAGAGCGCTCACATCTCCGGCCGTCTCGACGTCACCGTAGCGCCCGAATGTCGCGTCACTGTCGCCGTGCCCGCGCAGGTCGGTGCACGCCACCCGGTAGCCCGCAGCGCGCAGGGCAGGCGCCAGAAACCGGTACCCCGAGCGCAGGTCGCCCATGCCCGGAACTAGCACGACGAGCGGGCCCTCGCCCGCCACGTCGTAGCCGATCTTGCCCTCGGGCCGTTGCAGGTACTCGGTGTGCGTGGCCTCCGCGGCCCCGGATGCGTCGTATGAGTTCATAAAGCTAGCTTGCCTAGTCTTGTGGCTATTGTCAATAGCTTTTGCTCAGATGCTCAGAGGGCGCACGTTGAAGTTGTCACGAAAAACGTTGTGCGGGTCGTACTGCTCTTTCATAGCGCGCAACCGAGCCAGCGTCGCCGGCGGGAACGCCTCTTCGAGACGCTCGTCGCGCTGGTCGGTCTCGAAGCTCAGGTAGAGGCCGTCGAAGTGGTGGAGCAGGTCGTCCCACAGCGTGTTCAGACGTTCGGCGTTCGAGCCGAGCGCCACCACGGAGAAGTTCGCGGCCCGATTCGCGTAGGCCGAAGCATCCGGAGCCACATCGGAGACCGCACCTCCCACCGAACGGATCTGGAAGAAATACACCTCACCCGACTCGAGCAGAGCGGCGGCGGCCTCGGCGAACTCGGGCGTGATATGCCCGATGAGGCCCGACCGGGCGATCGGTTCGCCCCGGCCGTCGTGATCGCCGGGCTGCACGTTCGCCATCAACTGCGGGTACGACACGAGCTGCACCGACTGGTCGAGAAGAGGTGCCGTCTCAGCGAGCGGCTGCAGGCGCGCGATGATCGTCTCCGGGTCATCTGAATTCACCACCGCCATCACCTGCGCAACGTGCTGGCGACCCGCCCGCTTGGCTCCCATGATGAGAAAGCTGGTGAGATCGCGCGGTGAATCCTCGACCACCGCGCCCCACCGCTCGAGAAACCCGGCCGTGTCTGCGGCGTCGAAGGCGAGCTGCGCCCAACCCACGTCTCCCACCTCGTCGACCTCGAACTCGAAGGCGGTGACGATGCCCACGTTGGCTCCGGCTCCGCGCACGGCCCAGAAGAGTTCGGGATGCTCGTCGGCACTCACCCGCATGCTCGAGCCGTCGGCCAGCACGATCTCGGCCGCTCGCAGGTGGTCGATCGTGAGCCCGTGCTCGCGCACCAGCCAGCCGATGCCGCCCGCCGTCGCGAGCCCGCCCACGCCCACTCCCCCGTAGTCGCCCGAGCTCAGCGCCCAGCCGTGCTCACCGAGCACTCGGGCCACGTCGACCCAGCACGCCCCCGGACCGATGCGCACGAGCCGGGCCTGCTCGTCGAGCACCTCGATGGCGTTGAGGGCGTGCAGGTCGATGACGATTCCCCCGTCGTTGGTGCTGCGGCCACTGATTCCGTGGCCGCCGCTTCGCACCGCGAGGGCCACGTTCTGGCCGCGGGCGAAGGCCAGGGCATCCTGAACCTGCGACACATCGGTGGGCCGCAGCACCAGGCCCGGCGACCCACCGCGCAGGTAGGTCGAGCGCACCTTCGCGAAGGCGAGGTCGCCCGGCTCGACGGCGGTGGCGGCCAGCGACGCGGGCATGGCGTCGTAGTCGATGCCCGGGCGCCGTTTGGCCAGTGAGAGGGCGGGTCGAACCGTGGCTTCCGACGTGCCGGCGGTATGACGCTCGGCGGAGACCTGTTCGCGTAGGGCAGGAATGACCTCCTCGGCGAAGCGCTGCATGAGCGAGGGGTCGTCGGCCGCGAGAATGAAAGTCGCTATCCCGTCGTCGAGCGCGAGGGCAAGAAGCTGTTCGAGCGTGACGTCGCCGCCGATGTTGAGCAGCCGGCGCACCTCGCGGGGGTCGCGCCCCGCGCCCTGCGCTGCGTCGTCGATGCGGGCGTTGCCCTCGGCGAGGTCGCCCGGCTTGAGGTACGCCAGCGACGGTAGCCAACCGTCGGCCTTGCTGCCCGTGAGTCGCAGCATACGCGGCTTGTATGCCCCGACCCAGAGCGGAATGTCGTGCGCCGGGGCCGGGCCACGCTTGGCACCGCGCACCGCGTAGTACTCGCCGCCGGCCACGAGGGGTGACCGGTCATCCGTCGTCCAGATGCCCTTGATCACGTCGATGGCCTCGCTGAGTGCGTCGACGGCCTGGCCGGGTGTCAGGCGGCGTGCGCCCATTGCCTCGATGGCATCCCAGAACGCGCCGGCGCCGAGCGCCAGGTCGAATCGGCCGCCCGAGAGCAGGTCGAGACTCGCGGCGGCGCGCGCGGTCACCGCGGGCGGGCGCATCGGTGTGCTCAGCACATTCGGGGCGATATGGATGCGCGTGGTCTGCGCCGCGACCCACGACATGAGGGTCCACGTGTCGAGAAACGAGGGCTGGTACGGATGATCTTGAAACGTCACCAGGTCGTAGCCGAGTTGCTCGCTGAGCTTCGCGAGTTCGACGGGTGCCTGTGGCTGGCGATTCGAGGGGGTGATGAAGGTGCCGAAGGTGAGCGGCAATCCGTAGTCGGGCATGGTTCTAGCTTGGTCGCCCTGATTGCTTCTGGCAAACACCTCGTAAGCGGCTTACTATGGGTAAGTGCAGACGATCATCAACCACATCGACGACGCCGCGTGCCGGCGCTTTCAGACCTCACTCGAGCTGGTCGGCAAGCGCTGGAGTTCGGGCATTCTGCTGGCCATTGCGCGCGGCGAAGCGCGGTTCAGCGACATCGCGGCCACCGTCGACGGGCTGTCTGACCGACTACTGTCGGTGCGCCTCAAAGAGCTCGAGCAGTCGGGGCTGGTTGCGCGCTCGGTAGTGGCTTCGACGCCGGTTCAGGTGCGGTACGAGCTGACCGAGCGCGGGGCCGACCTGATGGATTCGCTCGAGCCGTTGGTGCGGTACGGGCAGCGGTGGGAGCAGGGGTGAGGGGAGGCGACCTCTTTCGCCTTCGTCGACGATACGAATGCTGTTCACGCGGTTGATCCAGCCCTGTTGGGAGGCTCACCGCCACTAGTACTGACGAGTGCTAACCCCAACTGACGCGAAGACCGCCGAGCGATGCAAACGCAGTGTCGGCTGTGATCAGAACGGCGTTCTCGAGAATCGCCTGAGCCGCAAGCATCCGGTCGAACGGATCGCGGTGCGACCAATTGATCTGCGCCGCAATGAGAGCATGCTCGCTTGAAATTGGTAGCTCAATTGCGCCGAGAGTGCCCACGTGGTGGGGAAATGCGGCAAGGAATGGCCCCGCTTCAGGGAATTTGCCTTTGCGAAACTTAGTGCCAAGCTCCCACGGAGTGATCGCCGAGACGAGCAACTCGTTCTGCGGGTGCTCGATGAGCTCGAGTGCAGCCGTTGGAATACGGCTGGGTTCACTGACCGCCCAATAGAAGGTGTGGGTATCGAGAAGCAGTCGCATCACGTGCCCCATTCGTCTAACTCATCGTCGGTCAACGGATCCCAGAACGACTCAGGTAACGCAGGCCCTGGAGCGAAGCCGAGTTGGCGTCGCGGCAGAGGGTCGACCGCCTTCAGCGTCGCAATCGGTCGGCCACTCCGCGCCAGTACGAATTCTTCGCCGCGCTCAACCCGCGCCAAAAGCTCGGAGAGCCTGGTTTTGGCATCCTGGACGTTAACGGTCTCGGTCATGTTGACCAAGTCTAGTTGGTCAACTCTTAATCCCACCAGAAGCTCCAGAATGTACTGCTGATCAGCTCGGCGACAACGGCTCCAATGCCACCGAGCCCGTGAAATTGGGAGTCACACCTGCAGAAATGAAAATGCTCTCGGGCAACCAATCGTGCCTGCACGATGTCGGTGGGCGGACGGGTCACCGTGGGCGAAAGACGACTGTCTGAAGCCGAGTACACGTAGGCACCGAAGCGCCGCCGCCATGACTCGGGTACTACTCGCGCGTCAGCCCCGAGCATCCCCGAATCTCCGTTCTGCGGGTATTGCGCAGCGAGTTGACCCCATCCCTCTCCGGGCGGCGCGAACGTCATTGGCGATGGCTCATATCCCGGTTTGTTCATGTTCCAACGATGAGGCAGCGAAACCCGCTTCATCGCGGTACTTGCCCTAAATATGGAGAGTTCGCGACATTCAGCTGCTGTGGAGTATTGCCACTGCACCGGCCAGACCACGTAATTCCAGACCAGGTCGCAACGAGAGGCGTGACCACCAACCATTCCGTCGCCTGCGCCAAGGTGCGGATCGCCCAGGTGGGCAGGCGAACGTAGAGCGGATGCCACCCGGCGACCGCGACGATCCTGCGCACCGCTTGGCCGAGGTCGGCCCCACAACGACCCCGGCAGGCGCACGCTACCAGGCGTACTGCTCGGGTGCCGGCTTCTTGCCGGGAAAGATCTCGTCGAGTCGGGCGAGGGCCGCAGCATCCAATTTCAGGTCGATCGCACGCAACGCGGAGTCGAGTTGCCCCTGGGTTCGTGGCCCGACGATTGGTGCGGTAACGGCGGGCTGGTGAAGCAGCCACGCGAGCGCGATGTCTCCCGGTTCATGGCCGAGCTCATCGGCGAACGCCTCGTACGCCTCGATCTGTGGGCGATGACTCGCCAGAGTCTCTGCAGAACGTGACTCGAGGCGGCGCTTGCCCTCGCTATTCTTCTTGAGCACACCTCCGAGCAGGCCACCCTGCAACGGCGACCACGGGATGATGCCCAGACCGTTCGCCTGTGCGGCCGGTATCACCTCGAGCTCGAGGTCGCGCGTCAGCAGGTTGTACAGCGACTGCTCGCTGACCAGCCCTACCGAGTTGCGCTTGCGCGCCGCTTCCTGAGCCGTTGCGATGTGCCAGCCGGCGAAGTTGCTGCTGCCCGCATAAAGGATCTTGCCCTGCTGAATCGCGACGTCGATCGCCTGCCAGATCTCATCCCACGGGGTGTCTCGATCAACGTGGTGAAACTGGTACAGGTCGACGTAATCGGTCTGCAGGCGCTTCAGGCTCGCATCCAGGGCCCTGCGAATGTTCAACGCTGACAGCTTGCCGTCGTTCGGATATTCGGTCATGTTGCCGTAGACCTTCGTCGCGAGCACGGTCTTCTCGCGGCGACCGTCGCCCTTCGCGAAGAAGCGGCCGACGATCTCCTCCGTGGCGCCGCGGCCCTTGTCTTGGCCGTAGACGTTTGCGGTGTCGAAGAAGTTGATGCCGTTCTCGTGCGCAGAATCCATGATCGAGTGAGAATCGGGTTCGCTTGTCTGCGGCCCGAAGTTCATGGTGCCGAGGCACAGACGTGAAACGCTGAGGCCAGTGCGGCCGAGGTGGGTGTATTCCATAGCTTCAGCCTGCGCTCGGGTGGGCCGGGATGTCCAGTCGCAGTGGGGGCTTGCCACGAGCGCGATCCGGGCTACGCGAGTAGCGCGAAGCGGGCGGCGCGGGCATCGCTCCGTCAGAAGTGAGTGGACCCGTAGACCGACGCCACCGGCGCAAGCAGAGCGCGAACGCGAAGGGCCGCGTTCGGAGTGTGTTGAACGAGCTGCCCTGCCGCGGCAAGCGTCACCGCGTCGACGCCGCCAAGGTAGAGCGAGCCGAGCGTTGGCGCCTCGACAGAGACGTCGGGCGCGGCCGAATCGTCGCGGGTCACCGTCGCCTGACCATCGGCCACGGCGAACCGGTACGTTCCGTTGGCGTAACCCAGAGCATCCGTGACCTGCAGAACCATCGACCCTGAACCGACATAGGCCCGCGCCTCGAAGGCCGCCACGACGTCGAGTACGCGAATCCACAGCAGATCTTCGAGCCCCGTCAGCGCGAGCGAACGCCAGTTGTCGACCGCCCAGCGCAGCGGATCGTCGGCAGGTGCGGCCTCCCACTCAATGCGTTCGACCAGGTCGACGGATGCGAGAAACTCCCACAGGCCCAGATACGCGTTGTCGTCTGCTGCTACCAGATCGATCACCTCGAGCGTCTGCGGCGCGGTGTCCCACCCCTTGAACAGGTACGACACGTACCCGTCGACCTGCCCGGCCTCGTCGTAGTGCGCAGCCGCATAGACTCCTGGGTTCGCGTCGTCTTTCTCAGTGGCCGCGCCCGTGACACGGTTCCAGGTCGCTGCGTGCCGATCGACCGAGCCGGGATGCGCCGCGTGGAAGGCCGCGAACACCTGCGGGCCCAGGGTGGCGAGGTCGGCGGCCTCGATCAACTCGCACCGGCCGCGGGGTTCGCCGAGCATCCGGAACCGCGCGTCAGTGGTGAGGGCGACGTGGCTGACCCAGGTCGCAACGCCGAACCCGAACCGGCGGTAGATCGTGGCCTCCGACACCGTGAGGGCAGCAATCGCCAAGCCCGCGGCGGCAGCCTCACGCAAATGGTCGGTCATCATGCGGCGCAGGATGCCGTTGCGGCGGTGGGTGGGCCGCACGGTGACGTTAGAGACGAGGCTGACCGGCAGAAGCGTGTTCGGCCCGACGTTCAGGGTGCTTTCGAAGGCGGCAAACGTCGCCGCCAGCTCGTCGCCGCGGTAAGCGCCGGTGAGCTGGCGGCGGTCTGTGACGAGATGGTCGGCCGTGCGCGCGAGCTGCTCGTCGGTCGCTCGGGTGTCGTGAAAGCCGCGGCGCTCGGCCTGGATCCAAGTATTCGTCGCCGGGTCGGCCGCCGCAGCGGGGAAGGTTCGAAAGCTGTAATCGTCGGTGGAGCCCATACTTCAGGGTAGCGGGGCGCCCGCGTCGCGCACCTCTGCCGCCTGAGTTTCACTGGCGTAGTTCCCGGGTTGACGAGACGGAGGAATATGCACACCGAAAAAAATGCAGCTACGATGCGGCAACCTGGCCCAATTTCGCACCAGAACCAGCCAACGCGAAAGCATGGCCTCGCAGGGCGACTAGAGCGGCCTGCGTAAGATTCCACTGCAACCTGCGCGAGAAGCTGGCAGTACGTCAGAACGTCGGCCAGCTGTTCGCGAACACGCTCGACATCGGCGTCGGCGCCCCACTGGAAGCACTCCAGCAGCTCCAATCGACCATCCCGTCAATCTAGCAGCGGAGAGGGAGTCGGCAGTCTCGGAGGGTGACGTCCCTGTGAGTGGTGGGGTTTCGGGTTCTTGAGCGTTGCATCGTCGACGTAAGAAGCCACCGTGTGATGGTCAGTGAGAACCGACTAAAACTCTCACGCAAAGGACACCACACGATGGCTTTAGACCAGTCTGCCCTGCTCGACCTTCTCGGCGAGCTGAAACTCACCGACGTCACCGACCGGATTCGGGTCGCGACCGAGACGCTTTACCAGGAGCTGATCGATGCGGAAGCGACCGCGTTCATCGGCGCCGCCCCGTTCGAGCGCTCCGAGGAACGCACCACTCACCGCAACGGCAGCCGAGCTCGGGTGCTGACAACGACCGCTGGGGAACTGGATCTCAAGATCCCGAAGCTGCGCGCTGGCACGTTCTTCCCCGCCCTGCTGGAACGCCGCAGGCGTATCGACCAGGCGTTGTTCGCGGTGGTGATGGAAGCGTATTTGCACGGTGTCTCGACCCGGAAAGTCGACGACCTGGTCAAGGCGCTCGGCGCCGATACGGGGATCTCGAAGTCGGAGGTGTCGAGGATCTGCGCTGGCCTGGACGCGGAGGTGGCGCAGTTCCGCGACCGGTCCCTGTCGGC